>DAIOTI010000049.1:0-8522 GCA_036752105.1 Ilumatobacteraceae bacterium
TTGGCGATGTTGGCGTCGGTGTTGGTTCGGGGGTGAACCCCGGTGGCAATGGCGTGCTGTTCGGCAGGAAGACCAAAACTGTCGTAGCCCAACGCGTGCAGCACATTGAAGCCCTTCATGCGTTTGTAGCGGGAATACACGTCGGTACCGATGTACCCGAGTGGATGGCCGACATGGAGACCAGCACCTGACGGGTAGGGAAACATGTCGACCACGAAGAGTTTGGGTCGACCAGCGACCTTGTGCGGCTCGGCGAGCGGGCCAGCGGGGTTCGGTGCCTCAAAGGTGCGATGTTTCTGCCAGAAGTCCTGCCAGTGCGCTTCGATGCCGGCAGCGAGAGTGGCCGAGTATCGGAATTGCGGCGTACTCGGCGAAGTCGGGGGTTCGTGGGCTGACATGAGACCCATATCGTACGGCGACGTCGGTACGGTGGGGGCGTGTCGCGTCAGAACTCTCGATCCCGTTCGCGCCAGCCGAAGGGTGGCTCATCGCACAGCTATCCCCGCACGGCACGTCTGAGTGAAGTGTTGCGTGAGATCATCGCCGACGAACTGACCCGCATCGATGACGAGCGGCTGGAACTGGTCACCATCACCGCTGTTGATGTCGACGCTGAGATGAACCGTGCAGTCGTGTTCTACGACTCCATGGCCGGCGAAGAAGGTGATGAGGGAATTCTTCTGGCTCTCGGTGAGCATCGTTCGCGCATTCAGTCCTCCATCAATCGACAGATGCATGCGCGCAAGACGCCAGTGCTCACCTTCAAGCCCGACGAGGTCCTTCGCGCCGCAGAGCGCATCGATCGAATACTGAAAAACCCGAGACCTTTCGAGGACGACGAGAGCTGACCGTGGGGCGTCGCACTCCACCAACGGTGCACGGTCTCGTCATTCTCGACAAACCAGCCGGCTTCACCAGCCACGATGTCGTGGCGCGACTACGCAAGCACTTCGGCGAGCGTCGCATCGGTCATGCCGGAACTCTCGACCCGAGCGCCACCGGCGTCCTGCTAGTCGGGGTGGGTAACGGCACCCGCTTGATGCGCTTCTTGGAGAAGATGGACAAGAGTTACACCTGCGAGATCGTGTTCGGAGTGAGAACGTCGACGCTCGACGCAGATGGTGAGGTTCTCGCGGAGAGTGAAGCAACCGTGCCGTCCATCGAAGAGTTGCGATTGCTCGTGTCCGCGAATCTGTTGGGTGCAATTGGGCAAGTTCCGCCAATGGTGTCTGCCCTGAAGGTCGACGGCAAGAGACTGCACCAGTTGGCGCGTGAAGGGGTCGAGATCGAACGAGCAGCACGACCAGTCACCGTGCACGCCTTCGACATCGAGCCGACAGATGATGCGCGCGTCGTTCGTGCATCGGTGACCTGTGGCTCTGGCACATACGTACGGTCTCTCGGCGCTGACCTCGGTGACCTCGCGGGCTGTGGGGCACACATTAGAAATCTGCGACGCACGTCGGTGGGTCTGTTCACGCTCGCTGACGCATCCACGCTGGATGATCCTGAGCTGCATGATCCGATCACTGCAGTGCGCGACATGCAAAGAGTGACACTCGATGCTGATGGCATCGAGAACGTCTTGTACGGCCGACCATTGCCGTGCTGGACAGGTGAGGGCCCATGGGCGATTCTTGACGAGGCGCATCAGTTGATTGCTGTTTATGAGAAGTGGAAGAGCGACATGGCCAAACCAGTTGTGGTGTTTGGTGGGCGGTAGGTTCCAGCGTCGTGCAGGTCATCACAACAGCCGCTGACACACCATTTCATTCACAATGGTCGGCTGAGCGCTCGGTGGTCACCATCGGGGTGTATGACGGAGTTCACCGAGGTCATCGAACAGTCATCGCTCGGGTTCGCGAGCGCGCAGCGCAGCTCGCTGCAAAGACCGTCGTCGTCACTTTCGACAGACATCCGGCAAGTGTCGTACGACCGCAATCTGCACCACCTTTGCTCACGAACATCGAGCAGAAAGTCGAACTGCTGTCCGGAACCGGAGTCGACGCTGTCATGGTCGTTCCATTTGACGAAGAACAGTCACACGAGACGCCAGTGCACTTCGTCGAACGAATCCTCGTCGAAGCTCTTCGCGCCAAAGTGGTCATCGTCGGTGAAGACTTCCGATTCGGTCACATGCGTCAGGGGAACATCACGCTGCTACGAGAGATGGGAGAGCGTCATGACTTCACTGTCGAACCACTTCCCCTCGTGCCACGAACAGATGGCATCGATGAGCCAGTCAGTTCCACCGCAATTCGCCGTGCACTTGCCGGTGGTGAAATCGACACCGCTACACGTATGTTGGGAGGCTTCTACGAGGTTCGAGGGCAAGTCGTCGATGGTGACAAGCGCGGTCGCACGATTGGGTTTCCCACCGCCAATGTCGAGGTACCGCGAGAGATGTGTCTTCCGTCTGACGGCGTGTATGCCGGTCTCTATCGTCGACCAAATGGTGACGAACACATGTGTGCCATCAACCTGGGGCGCAGGCCAACGTTTTATCGAAACGCGGACCATGCTCTCCTCGAGGCCTACCTCCTGGATTTCTCGGAAGATCTCTACGGAGAGCCCGCGAGCGTGAAGTTCGTCGCGTTCTTGCGCAGCGAGCGTCGTTTCGATTCGGTCGACGACCTGCGTCTCCAATTGTCAGTGGACATTGACCATGCGCGGTCGGCAATTCACGGTCGGCGCTAGACGCATTCACTCACCGACCGACGCACTCACACGCCCGTATGACGTGGTGCGTTGGATCAATCGACGATCAAGTGGTGCGATGATCTCGCTGAAACGCCCTTCTGTCATTGCTTGTCCATGGTTGGCTCCGGCCGCGCGAGAGATGTTCTCGTCCATCAGCGTTCCTCCGAGGTCGTTGCAGCCTGCCTGCAACAATTGGGCCGCTCCGTGTGTACCGATCTTCACCCAACTCACCTGAACATTGTCGATGAGTCCGTCGTATGCGATGCGACCGATGGCATGCATCAGCACGGTCTCACGGAAAGTCGGGCCCCGGCGGGCTTTCTTCTGCAGGTAGATGGGAGATGCCATGTGGACGAAGGGGAGTGGAATGAACTCAGTGAAACCTCTGGTCTCTTTTTGTAACTCTCTCGTACGAACGATGTGTCGCGCCCATGAACGTGTTGACTCGACACTTCCGTACATGATGGTGATGTTCGAACCAAGTCCGACCGAGTGTGCCTGACGATGACACTCGAGCCATTCCTCTGTGTTGACTTTGTCGGGGCACAGGATCTCACGAATGTCGTCATCGAGAATCTCCGCAGCAGTGCCAGGCAGACTTGCTAGACCCGCGTCTTTCAGTCGAATCAGATAGTCGCGCAGCGACTCGCCGTTTCGACGCGCACCCTCCGTCACTTCCAAAGCGGTGAAACCATGGACATGCATGTCAGGCACAGCTGCCTTCACTGCCCGTGTCACATCGATGTAGTAGTCACCGTCAAAGTCCGGATGAATGCCACCTTGGAGAGTGACTTCGGTTGCGCCCATGTCCCATGCTTCGGCTGCGCGTTGTGCGATGTCGTCGAGGGTCAACAGATACGGAGTACCCCGCAGATTGAGACTGAGTGGTCCCTTCGAAAAGCCACAGAACCTGCACTTGTAGGTGCATACATTCGTGTAATTGATGTTGCGATTGTGCACCCAGGTGACGACGTCGCCCACGGCGCGGCGACGAAGATCGTCGGCATATTCCGCAATTGCGGCTACTTCGGGGCCCCGTGCGCTGAACAATGTGACGAGTCCGTCTTCATCGACGATGTCGCCTTGTTGATGCGCATCTAGTACGTCGGCGACGGCTCCGCGAATGACACGTCTGTCTGACGGAACAAGAGTTGGTGGTTTCACGTTCGAGCCGCTGTACCACTGCGTTGACTTATGGCCGACCAGCACCACTTCAGCGCCGTCGTGAACCACGTCGGCAGCTGTGACTTTCTCTGGCCACAATGCACCCGGGTCGTCACGACCCAAGCCTTCGGCATCACTTCGGTCGAGAACTGGGAACCGAAGTGATACATCGAGCCATGCTTCTGGATTGGTGGCGTACTCGGGATAGATGGTGAGTCGTGGTGCGAGCGAATAGCGACGTGCTTCTGTCTCTCGGCGTAACACGTCGAGTGCGGGCCACGGACGTTCGGGGTTCACATGGTCAGCTGTCACTGGCGACACTCCGCCCCAGTCGTCGATGCCGGCATCTAACAAGACACCGAAGTCGTCCGACAAGTTCGGAGGCGCCTGCAGGTGAATGTCTGCAGGCAACAACAGTCGTGCAGCGGCAATGGTCCACAAGAACTCGTCCTCGGGGCATGGCTTCGCATGTTGCATGCCTGTGCGGGGCTTCGGCAAGAAGTTCTGCACGATCACTTCTTGCACATGACCGTAACGGTGATGAACTGCTGCAATCAGCGACAGTGCCTCTAGGCGATCTTCACGTGTTTCGCCGATGCCGACCAGAATTCCGGTGGTGAAAGGAATGGACAATTCACCAGCGGTGCACAGCGTGTCGAGGCGACGTTGTGGGTGTTTGTCAGGCGCTCCCTTGTGACAATCGAGATCGGCGCGCAAGGTCTCGAGCATCATGCCTTGTGACGGCGATACAGCGCGAAGCATCGACAATTCGTCGTGGTACAACGCACCGGCATTGGCGTGCGGAAGCAAGCCGGTTTCAGTGAGCACAAGCTGCGCCATGTCGTGCAGGTAATGCACGGTCGAGTCGTAACCGTTCTCCTTCAGCCAATCGGCAGCAACTTTGTAGCGAAGCTCGGGACGCTCCCCAAGCGTGAAGAGTGCCTCGTGACAACCGAGTCGAGCGCCGGATCGCGCGATTGCCAAGACTTCCTCGGGCAGTAGGTACGGCTTTTCGAGGCGGGCAGGGGGTTGGGCGAAGGTGCAGTAGCCGCACTTGTCGCGACACAACATGGTGAGAGGAATGAACACCTTCGGCGAGTAGGTGATGTGAGTGCCATGGTGCCGGTCGCGTACATCACGTGCACGCTCCATGAGGTCTGGCAACGTGGCGTTCGACACGACGTCAAGAAGGGTCGGGTCTACGGGATAAGAGCGAAGTAATTCTTCTGCAGAGAACTGGCGCGACAACACGCAACACCTCCGAGGTGTGTGTAATGAGCGGATGGATTGTGTGCCAGTGCCGGTCAGGCTTCACGCGAGAGTTAGAACCGCGAGTCGCCCTTGTGACCGAGCGACACCAACTGTAGTCCTCTGGTGCTCGAGTTGAAAGAAGTGGCGAGCGTCAGCCGTGTGCGAGCGCCTTGAACAGCGCCCGCACATTGTCGCCGGTCATCGGCACGCGGTGCCCGACGCGGCTGATGAATCCGAGCTGTACCCCTGATGCCGGGTCCATGACGGTGAAGACCTGCTCATGCCCGTCTTTGTCGACGATGACGTCAGTGAGTCGGGGCACGCCGGCTGAGTCGAGTGCATCGCGGGTGAAGCCGGCGTTCAGCACTTCGATTGCGATGTGTTGCACACCGGAGCCGTGTTCGGTCAGATACTTCGCAATCGTGGGGTCATCTCCAGGTCCGACCAGCACGACGGCGACACCACCTGCTTCTGCGGTGACCACGTTCTGATCGTCGGTCTCCTGAATGCGGAACCCCATGTCTGCAAAGAAGTGTCGTGCGGCATCGACGTCGGCAACGGCGACCACGACATGGTCGATGCGACAGGCGACGGTGTCCAACTCGCTGCGGTCCACTTCTCCTGCTGACTTGCTGGGAGCAGGATCTGGATGTGCGTCTGCGACCTCAATGCGGTGTGTCTCGGCGAGAAGCGTGCGGAAGATGTGTTCGGCGAAGTCTGCATCGACTCCTTCGTCGATGGCCCACTGACGCCGACTTGACAGCACGCGTCGGACGCGGGCGGGCTGGATGACCGTGGCCCCGGTCTGTTCTTTGAGTGCGGCGACGTCGGCACAGACACGGAGACGACGCGCGAGCAAGGCGACGATCTGTTTGTCGATGTCGTCGATGTCTGCACGCAGGTCGTCGAGAGAGGCCATGTTGAATCGCTCAGTCCTTCACGACGAGTCGCTCGACATGCTTGGCGAGCATGTCCATCTCGATGTTTACTTTCGATCCCGCCGGCCGATGTCCGAGAGTTGTCACTTCAGCTGTGTGCGGAATGACGGCTACTTCAAAGCTGTCGCGAGTGAGGTTGAAAGCAGTGAGGCTGATGCCATCGACTGTGACCGAGCCTTTTTCTACGAGGTAGCGCATGAGGCGTTCTGGAATTCGCACGACCAACCTCGGAGCAGGGGAGACGACCACGCCGACCGCATCGACATGGCCGAGCACGATGTGACCGCCAAGTCGTTCACCAAGTGCCATCGGACGCTCCAGATTGACTTTGTCACCCGACGACAACTCGCCAAGTGTGGTGCGCGAGAACGTCTCATCACTGACATCAGCCTCCCACCAGTCATCGCCGCGAGACACGACCGTGAGGCAGCAACCATTCACAGCAATCGATGCTCCGAGGGCGCTGCCGTCGAGCACAGTGGTGGCGGCGATGCGTACGCGAGAGCCCTCGCGGGCTGAGACAGTGCCCAATTCTTCGACGATGCCGGTGAACACCGCACGAACACTAACGCCCGAACAGGTTGTGGGCCGAGGGACTTGGCCAATAGCCTGACGAAGTCCGTTTGGGGCTCAGGCTCTGACGAGATGCCACTCGCAAGGTGCGAGCGGCGCCCTCACAGAAAAAGAGGCTTTATGTCGTCGCAAGACTCGATTGCTCAGTACCGCCATCACGACAAGGACACCGGCTCAGCCGATGTCCAGATCGCATCGTTGACGGAGCGCATCAATCATCTCACCGATCACTTGAAAGACCACCCAAAGGACCACCACAGTCGTCGTGGTCTTCTCATGTTGGTGGGTCGCCGCCGGCGCATGCTCGATTACGTGCGTGACCGTGACGTCGCCCGCTACCGCGAGTTGGTCGCCAAGCTCGGCCTTCGTCGATAACACAAACGTCCTCATCGGCACCTTTAGCGAGTGTCGGTTGTCAGTGGAGAGGTCCGTGCACATGGCACGGGGTTGTTCACTGGGAACCGGCTCCTGCTGGCGGGGACACCGCACAACAGAAAGAAGCATCCAATGGCTGACGCAATCCGCGTGTCGGGTCCCGTGTCGGGCACCGACAAAACCCTCTCGTTCGAGACGGGCAAACTCGCCCAACAATCACAAGGCGCAGTGGTCGCCTCGATCGGTGGAACGATCATTCTCGCCACAGCAAACGCTGCTCGAGGCGTGCGCGATGGCATCGACTTTTTCCCACTCACAGTCGATGTCGAAGAGCGCGCATACGCCGCCGGAAAAATTCCAGGTGCGTTCTTCCGTCGTGAAGGCCGACCTTCCGAGCAGGCGATTCTCACTTGTCGACTGACTGACCGACCGTTGCGTCCGGCATTCCCAGACGGCTATCGCAACGAGACTCAAATCGTCCTCACCGTTCTCGGTGTCGACATGGAGAACCCACATGACGTCATCTCCATCAATGCCGCGTCAGCGGCGCTCATGGTGAGCGGCATTCCGTTCGAGGGCCCCATCGGTGCCGTTCGTCTCGCGTACTCGCAAGACGGCGAATGGGTCGCGCACCCGACATATGAAGAGGGCAACACCGGCACGTTCGAGATCGTCGTTGCTGGTCGCGAGCTCGACAACGGCGACGTAGCCATCATGATGGTGGAAGCCGGTGGCACCGAGAAGAGCTTCGAGTTCTACGAAGCTGGCTCACCGAAGGTGAACGAGTCCGTCATCGCTGACGGTCTCGAAGCGTCGAAGCGTTGGATCAAAGAGTCCATTGCACTTCAGCGTCAACTCGTCGCCAGTGTCATTGCGACGAAGGGGCCAATTGCTCCGCTCGAGTACACGCCAGTGCTCGACTACAGCGACGAAGTGTTCGCGGCGGTCGAACAGGCTGCAACCTCGAAGCTGTCGACAGCTGTGTCGATCGCATTGAAGGCCGACCGCAATGCTGCTACCGACGCAGCCGCCGATGAAACTGTTGCTGAGTTGTGTGGAACTGCGGCAGCACCTGGCAAGTTCCACGGCCAAGAAAAGGCCGTGAAGGAAGCGGTGCGCAGCCTCACCAAAAAATTGGTGCGCAAGCGCATCGTCGAACAAGGCGTCCGCATCGATGGTCGCGGTCCGCGTGATCTTCGTCCGCTGTCTGCTGAAGTCGACGTTCTGCCTGGCGCACACGGAACTGGGCTCTTCCAGCGTGGTGAGACCCAAGTGATGAACGTGTGCACCCTGGCCATGCCACGCATGAACCAGTCACTTGACACTCTCGGCCCTGACACCGAGAAGCGCTACATCCACCACTACAACATGGCTCCGTGGGCCAATGGTGAGACCGGACGCGTCGGTTCGCCGAAGCGCCGCGAAATCGGACACGGGGCGCTCGCAGAGCGTGCCTTGTTGCCGGTGGTACCGAGCCAGGAAGACTTCGCCTATGCGATTCGTTTGGTGAGCGAAGTCATG
>DAIOTI010000050.1:0-8462 GCA_036752105.1 Ilumatobacteraceae bacterium
CAGCAAGGGTCGCGTGACGGTGGTGTCGAAGCCGATAGTTCGACTCGAAGAGGCTGAAGTAGTGACTCAGGTCGACAAAGCCGGCGAGACCGTGCCGAAAGCGACGGCCTCACCCGCCCCAGAACTGACTACTTCGAATACCTCCACGTTGTACATCGCAATTGCTGCACTGTTGGCACTCGTGATTCTCGGTGGCGGGGCAGTTGTCCTGCGCCGACGAAAGAACTAGTCACTCTCCGCGCAGAAATCAGGTCTCATCGACGTATGACATAATGCGTCGCATGGTCAAACGTCTCCTTGCGTCGTTGGGTCTGTCGGCGGTTCTCGGCGGTTTGCTGTCGGTAGGGGTTTCACCGGCTCACGCGTCCGATGAAATCACCTACACATGGTCCGAGCCACGGTGGGTGATCACTGAGGAACTGATGGGCGTCACTGTGTCCGACATGGTGTTCGCTGGCGTCAATTCTGGAGGGTTCATCGACAAGGCGGGAAATCTACGCGTGATTTTTTCAAGTGGCGAAGGTGCAAAATCAAAGAAGTCCGTCATCTCGCGTGATGGTGGAGTCACTTTCCAAGTCGATACTGCATTTAGTTTTCCTAGCGGCGGAAAGGAAGGGCTCGGCCATTTTTCATTCACGAGTGCTCATGAAGGTGGCTTTCGTGGTTTCATCCGCGACGACGTGGGCATTCTGTCGGTCTTTTCAGTCGACGGTCAGACGTGGCAGTCAGAACCCGGCTATCGGGTATTGGTCTCTGCCGTCGGAGTCGAAGGTGTCGACGGTGGCGCAGTGGTGAAATTGCCGAACGGCAAGTACCGCATGTTCATCGGTGACGAGTCGTCTTATTTTAGGGTGTGCGCATCGGCTCGACCAGTGAGCACCCTTATCAGGAGTGCAACAAGTTCAGATCAACTGAATTGGACGATGGATCCTGGTTATCGGTTGGGCCCTGAATTGAGTCCGCTCTGCAAGTTGCACCCGCACGGGTTCATCGATTCGAACAAAGACATCATCGCCGTCTTCCACATGAATAACGACGTGTCCAGGGCGAACACCGATGGATGGGGTGGTTCATGTTTCTTCGGTCGCTCAGTGGACGGCTACACGTTCAAGTCGCTCGAACGCATTCCTGTCGGCCTCAAAGTACGCAAAGGTCCGGAGATCTATGCGGGTGACTGCGATGTCGTGGTGATGCCGGACAAGACTCTCCGACTGTTCTTCTCCAACTCCGGACTTGTCGGCATGTCTGTCGGAACTCCGAGAGTGACGATCACGTGCCAGAAGGGGACGAAGAAGAAGTCCGTCTCAGGTCAGACACCAAAGTGCCCAGCCGGTTATGGACGTGTTCTGACATTGAACTGCGTGAAGGGTGACACCGTCAAACGCGTGTCGGCACTGAAGCCAGTGTGCCCGAAGGGTTATCGCAAGGGCACGTAGTCGGCTAGTCGTACGCCGTGACGTCGCTCTAGCGGTTGCGCGGCAGGCCGAGGTGACGCTCTGCGATGTTGTTGCGCTGAATCTCGCTCGTACCACCGTAAATGGTGGTCACGGGCGAGTGGCGAGCGTCGTAGTCAATGAACCCGTCTGCTGCCGCACCGTCTTCATGAAAGCCGAGCAACCCGGGTTGCGCCGCGACATGTTGAAGTGCACGAGCCTCACGCTGGTAGGCCTCAGTGGCGAACAACTTCGCCATCGAACCTTCGAGACCAGGTAGCCCACCACTAGCTGCAATCCACGCTGCACGTTGTGTGAGCAACGTCGACACGTGCATGTCGATGGCTGCCTTCGCCATTTCCACTTTCACCGCGGGGTCGTCGGCAAGGCCGACTTGCTGTGCCCATTTGGTGAAGTGTGTGAGTAGCGGCACACCCTGATTTGTGCCACCCATGACACCTCGTTCGAAGGCGAGTGCGACCGTCATCGTTCGCCAGCCACCGTTCACTTCACCGAGCACAGCTTCATCGCCGACCGTGACATCGTCGTACCAGGTGGCGTTGGTGTGCTCGCTGGCCATGGTGTGCACCGGTTTCACGGTGATGCCGGGGGTGTCCATCGGCAAGATGAACATCGTAAGACCACGGTGCTTCGGCAAATCCGGGTCGGTGCGTGTGAGCAGGATGAGCCACTTGGCAACGTGTGCCATGGTGGTCCACATCTTCGCTCCGTTGATGATCCACGAGTCTCCATCGCGAACGGCGCGCGTGACGATTGATGCGACGTCTGAGCCATAGTCAGGTTCTGAATAGCCCATGCAGACCCCAGCTTCACCCGACACGATTGATGGAATGATGCGTTCTTTCTGTTCTTCAGTGCCGACGGCGTTTACCACGCCCGCAATCATGAGGCTCACGGCGATGCCGTCGTAGGGCGCGCCTGCTTTTTCAAGTTCATTGAACAGAATCCACAATTCGATCGGGTCGCCCTTGCCCATGCCGGGAACAGCACGCTCGAGCAATCCGTGCTTGGCAAGCGCAAAGTTCAATGCAGGTAGGTCGAAGGTTCCAGTTCGGTGAATTTCATCGATTGCCTCGTCGGTGACGGTGTCGGCGATGATGCTGCGCACCAAGTCGCGGTAGGCGACTGCATCGGGGGAGAGCGTGAAGTCCATCATTTTCCTCCGAACATCTTGTCTGCAAGCGCCACGTATTCGTTTCGTGGGTCACCGGCAATGAGGCGCCATCCACGGGCCCGCCGGTAATACATCTGAATGTCGTATTCCTCGGAGAATCCGTAGCCACCGTGGAAATGCAGGCTTCGGTCGGTGGCATGCACCGCTGTCTCACCGGCGAAAAGAAATGCCATCGACGACACCGTCGAGAAGTCGGTGTACTCGTTGAACTCTGGCTCGATCACTTGCTCTACTCCAGGCTGCGAAGCCCACGCGGCTTTATGCGTGAGGATGCGACTTCCGTCAATGAGTCCAGGAAGATCAGCAAGGCCATGTTGCACTGCTTGAAAAGAGCCGACGGGAACGCCGAACTGGTGGCGTTCTTTCACATACTGGACCGCGATATCGAGTGAGCGTTGGGCGATGCCCACCAGAGCGGCCGCTGTCAGTGTCTTCCACTCTGACACGACATGTTCGAACGATGCAGCGTCACCGATGACCACGCGGTCACCTTCGCGCGATGAACGATGAGCAAGTGGTTGACATGCGTGGTTACGCGGAGCGACGCCAGGGGATTGCGAACGAACGGCAACGATGTCGATTCCGTCGACACCGATGACAATGTCTGCGATGGCGCCCGCCGGCACGTACGACCACTTGCCGTCCACTGCGGGTGTGAGCGCGACGGTGCCGATGATGTTGCCTTCCACCAAGTCAGCGACGGGATGTGCACGTGCAGCGATGATGTGTTCGACGACAGGAATTGGGGCGATCGATGCGCCGACGGCCTCGGCGACGATGACTGCATCGCCAAGTGATGCGCCACCACCACCGTGTTGTTCTGGCACTGCCATTCCGGCGACGCCGAGCGCGAGCGCCTTCTGCCACAGGTCAGCGTTGAAGCCGAGTGGTTCAGCGGCGCGCGCTACTTCGGCAGGTGACTCGTTCGCAAAGAACCCATTGAAGAGGTCTGCGATTGTCGTTTGATCTGCGGTGAAGCCAAGGTCAAAGGCCATGTCGCACTCCTCTCGTGTCTTTGACGACGCTAAGGCACGAAGCAGTGCTATGCGAAGTCGAGGTCGTCGTGCTTCAGCTCATTGAACATGGCGAACAAGTCCTTCACTTCCCAAGGACAGTTCACCTGCATGCGGTCCTTGTTGATGTAGTAGTTGCGGTCGACCTGGTTCTTGTCGGTGACCAAGGCCAATTTGCGGCCTTCTTCGTCCATGAGGTTGTTGTAGTCCCAGAAGGCTTTCTCTGTGACTTCGACTGTCTTGTGTCCGTGCTTGAACATGTGCATGGCAGCCATTGCCACATACCCGGCCCACATTTGGTACCAGGTGGGCAGTGCCACACCACCGGACACTGGTTGAGAGTTCGGACCATACATGATGAACAAGTTGGGGAACTTTGGCACCATCATGCCGATGTACGCACGCGGGTCCTCTTCCGCCCAGCGCTCGTGCAGGTTCATTCCGTCTCGACCGACATACTCAGCGGGCCAGAGGTACTTGAGAATGTCGAAGCCGGTGGCGGTGACCACCATGTCGACTTCTCGCTCGGTGCCGTCAGCGAACTTGATGGTGTTCTCGCCGAGTCCGACGATGTCTTCGGTGATCAATTCGACGTTGTCGCGTGTGAGCGTCTTGTACCAATCGTTGTCGACAATTGGTCGGCGCAGCATCGGTGCATAGTCGGGGATGAGGCGCTCGTAGAGCTCGGGCCGGTTGTTGGTTTCGTTCTTGATGTAAGTGATGAGAATGTCACGCACCGCATCGCTCATGGGGCTGATGCCGCCACCTTTTGCTTGCCATTCAGGATCGGGAATGAGGTAGTCCTGGTGATATGTGAAGAGGTGCATGATCGCGGTGAAGCGGCACCAATTCCAATAACCAGGCATGTTCTCGTTCAGCCAGTGGATTTCAGGTTCCATCGGTGCGCCGTACTTGTCGCGGGCACCCATCCACTGCGGTGTTCGTTGACACACGTACACCTGCTCGGCCTCAGCGGCGACCGGTTTCAGCAATTGCACACCAGTCGAACCGTTGCCGAGCACTGCGATCTTCTTGCCCTTCAAGCTCATGCCGACTGGCCACTCGGTGGGGTGCACCACCATGCCTTTGAAGTTCTCTTGTCCCTTGAACTGAGGCTTCTTCGGGTTGGCAAACAGACCAGAGGCACTCACGATGATGTTCGCTTGCGAGGAAACTGTCGTGCCGTCGGGCTTGCTGAAAGTGAGGTGCCAAATGCCAGCAGTTTCGTCGAAGCGAGCTTCCTTGAGTGCGTGTTCGAGACGCACATGTGGCCACACGCCTTGCTTCTTGGTGGTGTCTTCCAGGTACTGACGAACTTCGGCACCACGACCGAAGTACTCGCTCCATTTGTGCTTGATGTCGAACACAAACTCGTACGACGCACTCATCGTGTCGACGCGAATGTCGGGGTACTTGTTGATGCTCCACGTACCACCGAGCTCGTGTCGCTTCTCGTACAGGGTGTATGGAATTCCGAGTTGCTCGAGCTGAACGGCAGTCGCAATACCGTTGAATCCACCACCGATGATGGCGACGCTGAAGTCTTTCGGCACATCTTTCTTGCCCATGCCTTCAGGCCAGAACTTGAAGAACGGCCAATCTTTGAAACTCAAGAGTTCTCTGCGGATTGCAAAGTCTTCTGGCGTGTTGGTCTCTTGACCGAACGCCACGAACATGAGGTCCTTCAATTCGTCGTCGTTCGGAATATTTAGCGTGAACGAGTCGATTTTTTCGTGCAGAAGATTTGTGAGCTTCTCGATGAGCGCTTCTTTGTCTTCTGGGGTAAGAGTCTTCACCGGACCAAAGGCGCGTAACTCTTCGTCTTTGCTCGCCTGGTATGCAGCAACACGCAACGCCGCCAAGTCTGAGTACCGCACGGCCCTACGGATGTAGTCGATATCGACGTTCGTCATGCTCTTCCCCCGTTGTCACGCGACATTCGTTCACTGCTCACACTATTCGCCGGAGGTCTTCCCGTGCCAAGGGCCTGGGTGGCTGCTCCGGCACCTCTCGTATTGCAAACAGTGAAGTGCGGGCCTCTTCACCCTGTAAAAGAAGTCGGTGAATTAGCGCGAAAAGGTGAGCAGGAATTCAAGATCACCATTGTCTTCGGTGGTGATGCCTCCGAAGCCCGGGTTGGGGATCGACCAATCGGCGAACACCACATTGATCTTGCCAGCAACTCGAACCCCACTGCCGGTGAGCTGAGCCTCCAGCGGAAAGGTCACTGACTTGGTGGTGCCACGGAGAGCGAGATCTCCGGTGGCATCGACGGTGAACTCAGTGCCGTTTGTTGCTGAATCTGGTAGGGCAATGGGTGACGTCAGCGTGAATGTCGCGGTGGGGTATGTCGAGGTGTCCATGATGCGACCACGAAATTGATCGTCACGTTTTCCAGAGTCACTTTCAATAGTTGCCATGTCGACGGTGAACTCAGCAGCGGTCACAGAATTGTCGGCAATGGTGAGCGACCCTGTCACCTGTGATGTGCGACCGACACCTTCAGTGTCTTGACCGAACAACACTTCCTTCACGCGGTAGCCCACGACCGACTCTTGAGAGATCGTCCAAGTTCCGGACACATCGTCGGAGCTGGTCAATTGTTGGATGGTGTCAGATGGCTGTGTTGCCACAGATGTATCGGTGGAGGAGTCAAGACTCAGTTCTTCAGGCGCATCGTCCTTGATGAGGTTGATGTACACCCACGGTCCGCCGATCAGGAGAACTGCGGCAGCGATTACAACTGCGAGTAGATATTTTGTGCGCTTCGACATGTCGTCAGAGTAGGGGTGACCAACGACAAGCGTGAACTTGTGTCACACTGAATGCGTCTTTAGTCCTAGGGGAACCTGTGAATCGTCGTCTGACTGCTCTTTCATTGTCCATCGTCGCCGCACTCGGCCTGGCCGCATGCGGAGGTGGCGACAGCACATCTCGCACGAGAAACAACATGTTGGTCAGCAACGAAGCCCCGAGTGTGCAGGTTGGTTGCTATACATCCGAAGCCGAACGCGAAGCCGCGCGCGCAGCAACCCTCGAGTATTGGACCAACAAGATCGCGGGACTCGAAGCCGAACTCAAGTTGGTTGAAGATGCCGAGATTCTTCCGGTCTTGGCAGTTGCAGCTCCACCGCGTGATGAATATTCCACCCAAGAGGCGTACGACGCCGAGGTTGCTCGACTCCAGGCTTCATTCGAGCAGGACAAGGAACGCGAACAAACCGAAATCAAGTCGAAGGCTGACCGAATCGCCGACTTGAACTCTTCGATTGACGCGGCCAAGTCTGCACGCGACGCTGAAGTCAAGACCATCGATGACGCCTCGTTGTGCGTCGGAGACCCGGGTACAGGTGCCGGCACAAATAAAAACCCGAGCACGCGCATGCCATGTGCATCATCGGCTGCAGCTGACTTGGTGATGTCGTCTGACCCGTACAAGCTCACCATTCGCATCTGCGACGAAGCGAGCAAACTGTCAGTTCAGAACTACGACGTCTCGTACAACACGCTCAGTGCAGGTGAGGTGATGTTGGAGCCCGGCACAGCGCGCACATACGTGGTCGATGTCGCGGTCAGCGAAACATCATCTCGCAACTACAAAGTGGTCGCGTGTTCGTCGAACGGCTACATCGACACTGCTCTCATCGTGGTCGACGGACAGAACGTCACCACCACGTATCAGGACGATTCCGGCGAGGCCATTGTCGTCGATTTCTGTGGCGGTCAAGCGCCGAGTGGCGGTGGTAGCGGTGACAGTGCAGCACCTGCCCACGGCGATGTCAGTGCGTCCGGCGACCAATCAAATGAACTCCCTGTCGATGAGAATGGAAATCTCACCCCAGATGCTCTTGCAGCGTTGGCGAGTGCATGCGACGGTCGGGTCACGTTCGATGTTCAAGAAATCATCTTCAAAGATAACAACCTCACGGCTAATGAACCTTTGCTCGCGAGTGTCAAACTCGACTGCCAAATCACGACACCCCAGCTGAAGCGCGTCGAGTTTCTTCCGAAGGCATACAAGACCGTGACCTCGGGAGACACTCCGGATAGTCCGAGATACTTTGCGAACGGTGAAGACGGGACTTCAATGTTCGGTGAAGTTCGATTCGATGTCGAAGAAGGCCAGTGGAACATGAAGGCTGTGGTGAGGCTCACCTTCAAGACGGGTGACAACTTGTTCCAGTTGGTCGATTTCGCCTCCGCTGAGCAGGTACTGAATGTTGGGCCAGCGTACGTCGACCCGAATCCGTGCACTCTCAATTCATTCGCGCTGTCGGCACCTGTCGACAACATAAAACTGCTCACAACTACATGCGATCACATCAGGTACGGATTGAGTACTGTCACGTACGACTTCGTCATCAGTGCAGACCAGGCATACGACCTGAATAGCTTCCCGGTTCCACATAAAATCGGTCGCGACCGCTTGATTCACTTTGTCGACGGAAACGCAAGTGTCATGGACAACACGTATCAGATCATCACCTGCGATGCCGACTGTGAGTCAGACAATCTCGACTCGACCGTGAGTCTGACGCGCACCGGAGAAGGTGTGGAGTTCAAGGCCCAAGACCGGTGCAAGTCAGTCAACGCGGACTATGGCACCTATGCAGTCGCTGCACCGTTCATTGAGGTTCAGCCAGACTTACTGGCTCGTCACAACATCAGTTCCCTCAGTTATCTGTCTGGACAGAATTCCGATGGCCCACTGAACAACTCTCGAATCCTCACCGGTGCCGAGTGGTTCTGGGTGGTGTCCTCCTGCACGGTAAAAGGTGCTATTCCAAAAGATGTCTCCGATATTTTCGATGTGCGCGGGTG
>DAIOTI010000051.1:0-8445 GCA_036752105.1 Ilumatobacteraceae bacterium
CGCCAGCGCGTCGGCGTTGAATGACATCAGCAAGTCGCTGTCGCCCATGACTGCCCCGCTCAGACCATGGACCTGCGGAAGTATCTGCTCGCAGAAGAACCGCGCCGTGCCGACTTTTACAGCGATGACGTCGCTTGGTAGATCGGTTGCGGCACGAGCCAAGAGCGCCGACTGCGCCATGCAGTAGCCACCCACGAGCACGGACATCTGTCGTAGATAGGGCGTTGCACCGGACAGCACATCGAGTGGGTTACCCGAGTGTTCCATGATCCACTGTGTCGTCCCACGCACAGCATTCAGTGCAGCAGAGAGCTCACTACGGGTCTGCGCTAGGTCTGGATGTGAGGCAAGGTCAGCGTCGATACCAGCAATCTCGTCGAACAAGCCCATGACAACTGAACCAGACTTCAGTCCGATCTTTCGTCCGACAAGGTCCATCGCCTGGATGCCGTTCGTGCCCTCGTAGATCGTGGTGATGCGCGCATCGCGATAGTGCTGCGCGACACCTGTTTCCTCGATGAACCCCATACCGCCGTGAATCTGCACCGCTGTTCCGGTGAGTTCGACTGCCATGTCTGTGCCCCAGCCCTTTGACAAAGGGGTGAGGAGCGCCGCCATATCGGAGGCTCGCTCACGCTCTGCAGAATCAGGATGATGCTTCGCGATGTCGAGACAACCTGCGTTCCAGTAGATGAGTCGACGCAGCGCTTCGATGGTGCTCTTCATGGTCAACAACATGCGTTTCACATCGGGATGTTCGACGATGGGAGAACTGTCGGCACCTTGTGAACCTGGCGCGCGCCCCTGTCGACGTTGCACCGAATACTCAAGTGCTTGCTGAAACGCACGCTCGATGAGCGCGAGGCCTTCGAGACCTACCCCGATGCGCGCCTGATTCATCATCGTGAACATGTATGTCATACCGCGATTTTCTTCGCCGATGAGATAACCGACTGCTCCACCATTGTCGCCATAAGAGAGCACACACGTCGGGCTTGCTCTGATACCAGTCTTGTGTTCGATGCTCACGCACGTCACGTCGTTCTCCTCGCCCACAGAACCGTCGGCATTGAGCAGTCGTTGAGGAACGATGAAACATGAGATGCCCTTCGTGCCCGGAGGGGCATCCGGCGTACGGGCCAGAACGAGATGAATGATGTTGTCCGCCATGTCATGTTGGCCGAAGGTGATGTAGATCTTCGTGCCGCTGATGAGGTACGTGCCGTCGCTCTGGCGCACAGCTTTCGTGCGAACGGCCCCGACATCGCTTCCTGCATCGGGCTCGGTGAGGTTCATCGTGCCAGTCCACTCGCCACTGATCATCTTTGGCAGATAGGTCATCTTCTGCACTTCATCACCGTGATGCAAGATCGCGTCGATGGCACCTTGTGTGAGAAGTGGCGCCATGGTGAGTGCCATGTTCGCTGAATTCATCATCTCTTGAATCGCGATGTTCACGATCCAAGGAAATCCTCCGCCACCGAACCCGGGCTCGAAACCAACAGTGCCCCATCCGGCTTCGACATAGGCCTTGTATGCCTCTTTGAAACCGGGTGGCGTGGTGACGGTTCCATCGTCATTGCGATGTGACCCCACGGTGTCACCGATCGAATTCAGAGGCGCAAAGGACTCTTCGAAGAATCGAGCAGCTTCGCCCAACATTTCGGACACGACCGAGACGTCGACTCCGGCAAACACTGGCAACTGTGAGATGTCACCGAGTCGACAGAACCGATTGAGAACAAAGTCAATGTCGCCGAGTGGCGCTTTGTACGTGGTCATGTCAGGCGCCGGTGAGTGCGCGCCAGTCAGCGGGCATGCGCGTGCGGGCGGCACCCGGTGTCAGTCTCAACGTCGACTCGGGAACCAGGTCAGCAAGTTCACGAGCCTCCGCATAATGGTGCAATGTGTTTCGCACGCCTTCGAAATGCGGCTTGCGCGCTGCCACCAAGTCGGAGGGTGGGTTCGCATCGAGGAAACCCCAGATCGTGAGGGCCAACTCGAGATCAGCCATCACGGGTGCTCGCCCATACAGCGACGCACGACGCAGTGCAATGAGTGAGCATCCGCGAAGAGCATCGTCGATGTCTTCCCCACTCGTCACGACGACGTGAGTGCGCATGTGCTTTGCCAATGTGAGCACGTAACCCTGGTCTGGACCTTGGTATCCGAGTCGGGGTCCAACGGGTTGACGGCCCGTGATGTCGGCGGGTCGCGACGGTTGCCACGCATCGGGAACGTGCTCGGGTGATTCGTACGTACGAACTTCTTCGACCGGCGAGACCGGCGCAAAACGTGGTGCAGCCATGACAACTCAGACTAGGCGCGTTGAGGTCAGTCCTCGGTGTCGTGCAACAAGCCGTAGACAAGTGACTCTTCTAGAGCCCGCCACGAAGCCTCGATGATGTTCGGCGACACGCCGATGGTGGTCCAAGTGCGGTCGCCGTTCGTGGCGTCGATGAGCACACGAGTGATGGCTCCTGTGGCCGTGGCTCCATCGAGGATGCGCACCTTGTAGTCGGTGAGATGCACACGCGCGAGTCGTGGGAACCGCTCAAGAAGAGCTGCGCGAAGTGCCGTGTCGATTGCATTGACCGGTCCATTGCCTTCCGAGACGTGCACATAGCGACGGTCTCCCACCCACACTTTCACGGTTGCTTCGGTGGTGAATGAACCGTCTGTCGTCTCATCTGTGATCACACGCATCGACTCGACGCGGAAGAAATCCTGCGTCCATCCCGCAGCCCGTCGCATCAGCAACTCCAAAGACGCATCCGCTGCTTCGAAGTGGTAGCCCTCGTGCTCAAGGCGCTTCAGGTCGTCGATCACCTGGTTCACCGCCGGTCCGTCCATGGGCAGACCAAGCTCTTGGGCCTTCATCGTGATCGTCGCACGACCAGCCATTTCTGACACCACGAACCTTGTGCCGTTGCCGACAACTTCCGGGTCGACATGTTCATACGCGTCCTTCGCGCGGGCGATTGCCGACACATGCAGACCCGCCTTGTGCGCGAACGCAGATGTGCCGACATACGGTGCTTGCGGGTTGAGCGGACGATTCAACACCTCAGCCACGTGGTTGCTCACCGACGTCAGTCGCGACAAGCGACCAGCCGGCAGACACTCGTATCCCATCTTCAATTCCAAGTTCGGGATGACGGTCGTGAGGTTGGTGTTGCCGGTGCGCTCGCCGAGACCGTTCAACGTTCCTTGCACATGACGCGCCCCTGAGCGCACCGCTGCCATCGAATTGGCAACTGCGCATCCGGTGTCGTCGTGGCAATGGATACCGAGAACAGCATCTGCGCCGACATGGGCACGGACTGCTGCAACGATGTCATGAACCTCGTGGGGCAACGAACCGCCGTTTGTGTCACACATGACGAGGTGCGTCGCACCGTTCATGACGGCGGCTTCGGCGACCTGCAATGCGAATTCAGGATTGCGCTTGTAGCCATCGAAGAAGTGCTCGAGATCCACCAGCACCCGTCGGCCATTTCCATGGAGGAATCGCACCGAGTCTCCGACCATGGCGACACCCTCTTCGAGCGTCGTCTGCAATGCCGACGTGACGTGGTAGTCCCATGACTTTGCGACGATGCACACGGCCGAGGTGTTCGCAGCAAGGAGGTTGCGCAATGTCGCATCGTCGTCGACTTTTCCTCGGGGGCGACGCGTCGAACCGAATGCAACGAGCGTCGACGTGGTCAGCGTCAATTCAGATGCAGCACGAGCAAAGAACTCTTCGTCTTTCGGGTTTGCCCCCGGCCAGCCACCTTCGATGTAGTGCACACCAAGAAAGTCGAGTTGCTCGGCAATGCGCAACTTGTCCTCGACGGTCGCCGACACGCCTTCAACCTGCATACCATCGCGCAGGGTCGTGTCGAACACCTCCACCATGTCGCCACCACGGGTGTCGTCTTGGTTCGTGTTGTGGGTCTCAATTGTCGTCATGTGTCACCTGAAACTTCATTGACCGTCAGACTGCGTCGGGAACGAAAAAACCGCCCCCACAGGGCGGCTGATTCGCGCACGTCGCAAGTGACGTGCGCTACCGAATAATGATGGCGGCGAACAGCCCAGCGCTGAGGCTCAGAGTTGTCGTCGTCATCACATGGATAGTCTCGCCCCGCTTCCCCCAGTCGTCAACACGTCCCGCCAAAAACCGGGGCCACACGAGGAAATTCTCTGCAAAATAAGGCTCAGACGGCGAGTTCGCACCAGTCCGTGTAGCGGTCCTCGAGGCCTCGCACCACCCGGCCGTACATGTCGGCGACGGCTTTGGTGACCGGTCCCGGGCATGGGATGTTGCGGTCATCAACGGAATTGATCGCGCTGACTTCTGCAGCAGTACCGCAGCAGAAGATCTCATCGGCGACATACAGGTCGCTGCGTGCCACATTGTCGACGATGATGTCGTAACCAAGGTCGCGCGCAATGCGCATGACGCTGTGCTGGGTGATGCCCTCGAGAGCGCCAGCCGAAGTTGGTGGCGTGACGATGCGTCCGCCACGAACCACGAACAAGTTCTCGCCGGTGCACTCGCTCACGAGACCGGCTTGGTTGAGCAGAATCGCCTCGTCATAACCGGCCTTCAGTGCCTCGACTTTCGCAAGCGAAGAGTTGGCGTAGTTGGCAACTGTCTTTGATGCCGGCGGCAACATGTTGTGGTCGAGGCGCGTCCAAGACGAGATCTTCATGCGCACACCCTTTGTGAGTGCGTCGTCGCCGAGATACGCACCCCACGGCCAGCATGCGATGGCGACATCGACTTTGCACGGCAATGTGTTGAGACCCATTTCGCCATAGCCGTAGTACGCAATCGGGCGCACGTAACACGAGGACAACCCGGTGGAAGCAACCGTCTCTTTGGTCGCAGCGATCAATTCGTCGACCGAGTACGGAATTTCCATTCCCATGATCTTCGCGCTGTTGTGCAGGCGTTGGATGTGTTCGGTGAGCCTGAACACAGCTGCACCTTTGGGTGTTTCATACGCACGAATTCCTTCGAACACTCCGGTGCCGTAATGAAGCGTGTGCGTGAGGACATGTACCTGCGCCTTGTCCCACTCGACGAGTGAGCCGTTCATCCAAATTTTCGGTGTGGGAACAAGTGTGGGCATTGCGTCGCTTTCTGAATCGTGTCTGGGGCAGGCTAGTGCTTGTGCAGGCGTGCGGCGATTGCGTTTCCGACGTCGATAGTCGAGCCCTCTGCAGGCTCTGCGCATGCGGCGCGAATGCTGTTTGCCGCTGCGTGTTCTCCGAGGAAATCGCACATCAAAGCTGCCGACAAGATGGCCGCCGTCGGATTGGCTTTGCCGGTACCGACGATGTCTGGCGCCGACCCGTGGACAGGTTCGAACATCGACGGCCCGGTGCGAGCCGGGTTCAAGTTCGCTGATGACGCGAGGCCGATGCCGCCGCTGACCGCGCCTCCGAGGTCGGTGAGGATGTCGCCGAACAAGTTGTCGGTGACGATGACGTCATAACGATGCGGGTCTTGCACGAAGTAGATACAGGCTGCGTCGACATGGTTGTACGCGGTGTCGACCTTCGGGAACTCTTTTGCAACATCGTTGAACGTGCGTTGCCACAAGTCACCGGCGAATGTGAGCACGTTTGTCTTGTGCACCAGCGTGAGGTGCTTGCGTTGACGTGAAGCGGCGAGTTGAAACGCATATCGAACACAACGCTCGACCCCCATGCGAGTGTTGACACTTCCCTGTGTCGCAACTTCATTGAGAGTCCCCTTGCGTAACACTCCACCTTCGCCGACATAGGGCCCCTCGGTGTTCTCGCGAATGACGACGAAGTCGTGTGGACGTTCATGCCCCGGCGCGATGCCTTGGAAAGGTCGCTGATTGATGTACAAGTCGAGCTCGAAGCGCATCTTGAGCAACAACCCACGCTCGATGACCCCAGGTGGAACTTCCGGTGTGCCGACTGCACCGAGCAAGATCGCGTCAAAAGAGCGAAGTTTGTGGAGCGTGTCGTCTGACAGCACTTCACCGTCGCGCAGGTAACGCTGACCACCGAGATCGAAGTCGGTGGCGTCGAGATGAACCCCTGCGGCACGCACCACCTTCAGAGCTTCGTGGACGACCTCGGGTCCGATGCCGTCGCCGCCAATGACTGCGATCTTGTGTGACATAGGAAAACCATCGTACGAGCCGCCGATAGCCTTTCCTTTATGGCAAAACACCTGTTGTCGGAAAAGACGTACAAGCGCCTTGAAGCTGAGGTGTTCGACCTCGAACACACCCGCTTGCCAGAAGTGGCCGACAAGATCGGTCGGGCCCGCGAATTGGGTGACCTCAGCGAGAACGGCGACTACCACGCCGCCAAAGATGAGTACGGATTACTCAACGACCGACGAGTGCGCGTGCAGGGAATTCTTGAAAATGCTGCCATCGCGCCCGCGCCGTCGTCTGACGAAGTCACAGTCTTGTCAACCGTCAAGGTGTTGTTCGAGGGTGACGACCCAAGCGACGCCGAGACATTTCTCATCGGGCACATCGAAGAAGACGGCGCCGGACATGAAATCATGAGTCCCGCTTCTCCCATCGGATCGGCATTACTCGGGCACAAAAAGGGCGACAAAGTTTCAATCACCCTCGAAAACGGTGCGAAAGTGTCGGTGACGGTGGTCGACATCTCCGTCTGACTCACATGACCGGAGAACCCCTCATTCCCCCGCTTCCGCCCGGACAACACGTCAATCTTCCGGGTCGTGGAACGACATATGTCCGACTTATCGACGGACCGAGTGACGCACCGGCCGTCATCTTGCTTCACGGATGGACTGCGACTGCCGACCTGAATTTCTTCACGTGCTACGAAGCGTTGAGCGAACACTTTCGCGTCGTAGCAATCGACCATAGAGGTCACGGTCGTGGCATTCGCTCGACGCAACCATTCAAGTTGTCGGACTGTGCCGACGATGTCGCTGCGCTCGCGGACCAGCTGGACATCAAGACATTCATCCCGGTCGGCTACTCGATGGGTGGACTTGTCGCTCAATTGCTGTGGAAGCGACATGAATCTCGCGTTCGCGGTCTCGTTCTTGCCGCCACCACCGGACACTTTGTCGAGTCGCGCGAAGAGCGCATCGGGTTTCTGGGGCTAAAGGGTCTCGGAGCACTTGCCCGCTTCACGCCGCGCGCCGCCCAAGACTGGATCAGCGAGCAGACATTCATCCAGAAAAAGACCGCGATGTGGGAGCCATGGGCCGTACAACAAGCAGCAAGCCACGACTGGCGCCTTGTCCTCGAGGCCGGCGGGGCACTCGGCCTCTATGACGCACGTCAATGGTTGCCGCGCATTGACGTGCCGACCTCCGTCATCATCACGACTCGTGACCAGACTGTTCCGACCACTCGACAACAGCAACTCGCCAGCCTCATTTCGACCGCACGAACATTCCACGTCGACGGAGGTCACGATTCAGTCATAGCGCAGGCATCCGACTTCGTGCCGACGCTCATCGAAGCCTGCCTGCATGTCCATGGCACTGCGAGCGCTTCACAGTCATCACACGCGGTTCGGTGACAAACTTCCATGAGGCATGCCATTCGATCACGCAGTCGACTTCGTCGAAATGCGCGCATAGCTGCTCTCGGTGCCCGTGTCGGGCTCGGCCACGCCGGAACCGCTGCACGAAAAGTTTTTGCTGGTGCTGCACGTAAAGAACAGCTGTCACGCGCACGAGAGTTGCGCACTGCACAGCAGGTGGCCGCAGAACTGGGCGACATGAAAGGTGCGCTCATGAAACTCGGGCAGATGGCTAGTTATCTCGATGACGGCCTTCCCGAGCCCCTGCGGGTGACTCTTGCCCAACTGCAGGCCGCTGCCCCACCCATGTCCCATGAGTTGGTCGATGCCGTGTTCATGGCCGAATTCGGCGCATTGCCTGCAGACCTCTTCGTTGCATGGGATCCCGAGCCCATTGCAGCAGCGTCCATCGGTCAGGTTCATCGCGCAGTACTGCGTGTTGATGACGACGAAGTGGCCGTTGCAGTCAAGGTGCAATACCCAGGCGTGGCAGATGCCATCGAATCAGACATTCGCACAGCCGATCTCTTGGGAACTCTGTTGGCGTTCGGGTTCAAGTCACTCGACCCCGAAGCGATGGTCGCCGAGATAAAAGAGCGTCTGACCGAAGAGTTGGACTACACACGTGAAGCAAACAATCAGCAGCTGTTCGCCGATTTCTATCGCGATCACCCCTTCATCCATGTGCCCAAAGTCTTCACCTCCATGTCGACATCGAAAGTGCTGACCACAGAATTGGTGAGCGGTGCCACATGGTCAGAGGTGCTGACATGGGATCAAGAATCCCGCGACAGAGTTGCTGAGACGATTTTTCGTTTCGTGTTCAGAAGCCTCTACCGGTTTCGAGCTTTCAACGGAGACCCACATCCGGGCAACTACGTCTTTCGTGACGAT
>DAIOTI010000052.1:0-8391 GCA_036752105.1 Ilumatobacteraceae bacterium
AACCACGAGAACGGCACATACACCTCACACACATCGATTTCCTCGAGCGGGTTCGTGATGCCAGCCTTGCGATACAGATCTTCTGCGCACAATTCGCCGGCCCGCGGCAACACTTGGTTTCGACCCGCGAACATCGTGGGCTCACTGCGCATCGCAGTCGAATGAACCCAAGCTTTGGGGACGCTCATTGTGTCGGCGACATCTTCACTGACGATCACCAGTGCGGCTGCGCCGTCGCTCGACGGACACGTCTCGATGAACCGAACTGGATCCCACAACATCGGCGTCTCTAGCGCCTTCTCGAGCGTCCAATCTGGCTCATGCAAGTGTGCGTACGGATTCTTGCAAGCGTTCGTACGATCCTTCACGGCAACCATCGCACCGATATGAGCTGGCGCACCACTTCGACGCATGTAGCTGCGGATGATCGGTGAGAAGTATCCGCCAGCACCTGCGTGCACGGGCACTCCGAATGGTGTTGGCACCGAGAGTGCCCACATCGCGTTGCCGTCACTTTGCTTCTCGAATGCGACGGTCAGTACCCGCTTGTGGATCCCGCTCATCACGTGTTGCGCGGCGACAATCGCAGTTGATCCACCCACACTTCCCGCGGTGTGCACACGGAACACCGGTTTTCCGGACGCCGCGAGCGAGTCGGTCAACCAGAGCTCAGGCATCATGACGCCCTCGAGCATGTCAGGCGCCTTGCCAATGACGATGGCGTCGATGTCGGCGAGAGTCATGCCGGCTGAATCAAGTGCACGGTCGACTGCCTCACGCACCAACCCAGCGATGCTGACATCGGCTCGCACGCTCGTGTGATTCGTCTGCCCTACCCCGACTACTGCGCAACGATTGGCACCCATCAGTTTCCCTCCAACACTGCGACGATGTTCTGTTGCAGACACGCTCCTTGTTGAGCGTGGGCAACTGCACGATCAGCGGTTCCGTCGAAAATGGCCCGAGCTGCATGCCCGAATCGCGAGAGTCCTGCGGCCATCAACGCGTTACCGACGAGAGCACCTCCGCTCGGGGTGATGCGGGTCGAGTCAGGTCGCAACTGCAGGGCATTGATGAGCAACTGCTCATGATGACTGAAGGTGGTGTGCAACTCGGCAATGTCGACTTTGTCTTTGTGCACGCCCACTTCACTCGCTGCGATGGCAGCACTCGTGGAACGAGCCAGGTCGCGCCAGCCGAGATTCTGATGGTCGATGCGGTGATCGATGGCACGAATCCACGCCGGACGTCGTGCAATTTTTTTCGCTGCATCACCTGTCGCAAGAACTATTGCGCTGACGCCGTCGGCCATTGCGGGGAGATCGTGTTCGCGAAACGGCGCAGAAGTGATGGTTCGAGTGAGCAATTCATCTGCTGATTCATTTCCAGACACGATCACATTGCCGTTCTTTGCTCCGTCGCGTCGCGCACGTGACGCCGCCTCGGCCATCTGTCGCTCGGTGACCGTGCCTGCCTGCAATGCGGCGCAGGCACCAATTCCCTCCATTGCCGTCAGCCCGGGCCACAATGGCGCGACCGTGTACGGGTCTTGTTGCAGAGACAATGCGCGATTCATGTCGCCCGCACTGCTCTTACCGTTTCCGAACACAAGGGCAACGTTGGCCTCGCCAGTCTGAATCTTCATCCAAGCCTCGTACAACGCCCATGCACCGTCCATCTCGACATGGCTTTCAATGATCGGTGGCCATGCACCGAGTGCATCGACTGCAGCAACGAAACTGAACGGCTGACCGGTCATGTAGTCACAACTTCCATGACACCAGAAGTCGACCTCAGTGCGATCGATGCCTGCATTTTTCAAGACGTCATTGACGGTGGGAACGATCATCTCGACGGGCGTGTCCGTGGTTCCGTAGGTGAGTTTGCTTTCTGCAAAAGCGACGATGGCAACATCACGCATCAGAGGTACCTCGCATAGTCGTCGAAAGGTGCATCGGGTTCGCCAGTCGGTCTGAAGTGGGAGATGTTCTCGAGCGAATAATCCCACTCGCTCTTGTCACGCCACACTGGTTCGACACGCATCCCCATGCGCACATCGGTGGCTTCGACCTCTTGAATGAGGTGCGAAAACCCGAGGTGTGCGCCATCCAGGATGATCGTTGCCGCGACATAGGGAAGCTTGATTGTTTGCCCGAGGAACGGCACGTTCACGATGCAGAACGTCGTGATGGTTCCCTTCGGTCCGACTTCGACAGATTCACCGAGCATGACGCCGTCGCGAGCGCACACACCATTACGGGGCGGGAAATACACCAACTCACACACTGGACAGCGTCGCCCGAACAAGCGACCTTCCTTGAGGCCAGTGAGGTAATCAGTCGAAGCGGGTCCTGCGCACCACTTGTAATCGATGCCAATCGGCATTCGCACACGCAGAGGCTTGTCTTTGGCTTTGTCACTCATGATGTCACCCACCCACCGGTTCGAAACAGCGAATTGCCGTAATGTCAGGAGACCGCTCATCGGCCCAGACTGCTCTCACTCGCATTCCGACGGACATGTCGGTGACCGAAGATGCACGCACCGCATGCAACATCGGGACGTCAGCGCCATCGAGAAGTATCAACGCCCATGCAAAGGGTTCGTCGAGCGTGTTGTCAGCAAACGGCAACGGCTGCCACGACCACTGAACGACTGTTCCGCTCTCTCCTACTTGGACCCACTCATTCAGTGACGCTCCGGTCGACGGATCAAACTCGGCCGGCGGAACAAACACGCGTCCGTCCTGCGCTCTGGTTCCCTCGATTCGTTTGTCGGCAAGTGACGACAAGAAGCGTGCATAGGTGGCACCGAGAGTGCGGTTGTAAGGATAGAAAAGCGAGAGCGGCGCAGACAGCGAGCCGTCGGCCTCGAACGTGACTTGCAGCTTGTCCCCCGCCATGTGCCCCCCTGTCGCTGAGCGCCATCCGCCCTTCGCCGACGACTGCTTTTTCTACTACGCCCTTGAAAGAGACGGCGAACCGACCTGCTACCGTCTGACCACAACGTCAACACATGGGGGAAACATGCGACGTATTGCAAGTGCTATTGCCGTATCCAGCCTTCTCATCCTGGGAGCCTGTTCAGCAAGTGGCGGTGATTCCGCCGAGTCGACCTCAGACACGACAGCCGCATCTGACACCACCGCTGCAGCCGCGGCGGACAGCGGAAAATTCGGTGACCTCGATTCTCCGTGTGGTCCCGGAAATGCGACGGTCGACCCGACACAAAATGGCGGAGCCACGTTGAAAGTGGCGACGCCGACTGACAAAGGCTTCACGGTGCTACCGGGTCTCGACATCGAGCTTGAAGATGCGGCAAAAGGCTTCATCGGATGGTGCAACGAACAGGGCGGCATTCAGGGTGTTCCACTCGAATTGGTAGAGACCGATGCTGCTCTACTGCAAGTCCCCGCAGCCATGGAAAAGATGTGCGCCGAAGCGTTCGCGATGGTCGGTGGCGGATTGGTGTTCGACGACCAAGAATTCCCTCGCTTCCACGAATGCAAGATGATCGACATTCCGGGGTACACCGTGACGGCGACGAAAGCCGAATCTGACGGACAAGTGCAGCCAGTACCCAATCCTTCAAATGTGAAACCGACCGGATGGCTCTTGTGGGCCAAGGCGAACCGTTCCGCGGATCTCGCCAAGCCGCTGTTCCTCGCCGGCAACGCCGTCACCACGAAGAATGTGGCCCTTCAGTTGGCTGCGTCGTGGGATGTCGTCGGTGGACTTGGAGCCAAGCCAGAGATCATCGAATACAACTCTGCGGGCGAAGCGTCATATGCACCGTATGCGCAGCAGATCAAAGACAAAGGTGTCACCTATCTCAGCTTCATCGGGGCACCCGACACGTTCATCTCGGTTCTGAAAGCACTCGACGAAATTGGCTACCGCCCAGGTCTCATCATGAACGATGGAAACTTCTACGACCAACAATTTGCCGAGAAGGCTGGCGCAGCAGCAGACGGCGTCATTGCCCGCACGGCATACGCATCGTTTGAAGACCCGGACAAGTTCCCGGCGATGCAACAATTCCTCGACATCATGGCCAAGCACAATCCGAGCGGCAAGATCGCCGGACTTGGTTTGCAAGCGTTCAGTGCGTATCTCTTGTTCGCAACTGCTGTCAACAAGTGCGTTGAGACGAACAACAACGTCATCGAGCGCGAATGTGTGTTGAAGGCCGCAAAGTCGATCACCAGCTGGACCGGTGGTGGACTCCACACTGAGACCAATCCTGGCGAATTCACGCCGTCAGCCTGCGGCGCCTTGATGGTCGCCGAGGGTGGCAGCTTCAAGCGTCTGTTCCCGGAATTCGGTAGCGCCGACGACAATTCGAATGGCTGGCACTGCTGGGAGGACGGCATTGCCAACATCACCGGCGATTTTGGTGATGTGAGCAAGGGCAAAGATCCGACGCGCGGAAGCTGACGGACCTCGCTGACCGGGGCCGGCCGAGCCTCCTCACATGCAGCAGTTCATCGCCTACACAATCATCGGCCTGACGGTCGGTGCAATTTATGCGCTCGCCTCGAGTGGGCTAGTTCTCACATACGTCACGTCCGGTGTGTTCAACATCGCCCACGGCGCAATCGGCATGATTTCTGCATTCGTGTATTGGCAGGTCAGGTTCGACTGGGGTGTTCCGACACCTGTGGCGCTGCTGATCGTGCTGGGAGTGTTCTGTCCTCTGCTTGGAATAGTCATTGAGCGATTCGTGTTGCGTGGCCTCGGCGCAGCGAACGAGGTGACGCGCCTCACGGTGACAGTTGCACTGATGGCTGGCCTCATCGGTGCTGCTGCATGGATCTGGCCGCCCGACGCACGATCTGCGTTCCGCGGTTTCTACGAAGGAAACGTGATCACGGTTCTCGATGTCAACATCGGAATGAACAAGATCATCGCGCTCGTCAGTGCGATCGTCGTGGCGGTTCTGCTGAGATTCGTCTTGTTCAACACGCGACTCGGAGTGCAGATGCGCGCGGTGGTCGATGATCGCGACCTGGCGGAGTTGAACGGTGCTCGCCCGAACAACATCTCGCGCGCTTCGTGGGCGATGGGCTCTGTGCTCGCTGGCTACGCCGGAATTCTGCTCGCAGCAGAAGTCCAGCTGAATGTGATTCCGCTCACCTTGCTCGTCATCAACGCATACGCGGCAGCCATTCTCGGTCGCTTGAAGAGTCTGTTGTACACCTTCGTCGGGGCAATGGCACTCGGGCTACTCGAGGCCTACCTGTTGTGGACGAGCGGATCGTCCTGGTTTCCAAAGACATTCTTCGGCTTCAACACCAGTGGTATCCGTCAAGCCGCACCGACGATCTTTCTCTTCGTCTGCCTTCTCGCACTGCCTCAGGCGAAGCTGCGTGCCGGAATGGTGCGCGTGGTGCAACGGTCCCGGGAACCGAAATGGTCGACGTCTCTTCTTGGCTCAGCCGTGCTCGTCATCGGCGTCATCGCGCTCACTTCACTCCTCACGCGGGCCAACACCATTTTTCTGGTGCAGTGTCTCGTGTTCGCGCTCGCAGTGCTCTCGCTCGTGCCACTGACCGGCTACTCAGGTCTGGTCTCACTCGCACCGCTCACCTTCGCAGGTCTTGGTGCCGTCTTCATGGCGAAGCTTCCCGGTAATGGCAGCGTCTTGACTCTCGTATTGACCGTCATGATCGTAGCGGTCATCGGCGCAGTGGTCGCCCTTCCTGCACTGCGCTTGGAGGGCATCTATCTGGCGCTGGCTACAGGTGCATTCGCATTACTCGTGTCGACGCTCGTGTTCAACCAGCAGAAGGTGTTCCCGAACGGCTCACTTGATGTTCCAAAACTGCGGCTCTTCGGAATCGATGTGCAGCAACCACGCGCCAAAGCAATCATGCTCGCCGTCGTGTTCGCGCTGGTCTCGCTTGCATTGGTGTCAGTTCGTCGAAGCAGGCTCGGACGCCAGATGGTGGCCATGAAGGACTCGCCCTTGGCTGGAGCAATGCTCGGAATGAACTTGTTGAAAGTGAAGACACTCGCCTTCGCGCTCTCTGCTGCCATTGCTTCGCTCGCCGGAGCGCTCGACGCAGGCAAAGTTCCACCCGACCGTTACGGGCTCGACAGCAGTCTTCCCATCTTGTTGCTCGCCGTCGTCGGTGGCATCAGTTCCATCGGTGGCGCTTTCTTCGGGGGCGTCATGCTGGGAACCAATGCGGTGATGGCAACCGCCATCCCCTCTCTTGCGAACATCGCCAAGGTGACACCTGGCTTCATTGGAATGACCTTGGGTCGCAACCTGAACGGGGTGTCTGCCCAGATCGGTGAGGGGTTCAGACCAGTAATCGAACATCGGCAATCCTTGGTCATCGCCCTCATCGGACCGACGGTCTTTTGGTTGCTCACAACGTTCGATCTGATCACCAATTGGCAATTCTTCGGGTTGCTGTTCATGTGGACCCTCGGAACCATCGGTCTATTGCCGGCGATCCTTGGTGGCAACACCAACTTGCGAAATTCGCTTCTACCGCTGTCATCGTTCGGGCTCATCGTCGGTTTCGCATCGACAACAATCGAGCTTCCCACTGGTGGCCGCATGTTGTGCCTCGTCATCGCGGCAACGATCGTTGTCCAAGTTGCCCAGAGGAGGATCACGCAACCCTCAGCGACTGCACCGGCGACAGCCGAGTCACCAGACCTTGCCGGCCTCACGACGCCGTTCACCGCACGCGAGTTGCAAGAAGTCGACGAAGCAATCGGGGTCGTTCCATGAACGCACTTCTCGAAGTCCATGCCGTCACTCAGCAGTTCGGAGGTGTGACCGCCCTGGCCCGGGTCAACCTCACCGTCAATCGTGGCACGATCACCGGCCTCATCGGACCAAACGGTGCAGGCAAGACGACCCTCTTCAATGTCATCTGTGGTGTCAGGCCGCCTACTTCTGGTTCGGTCCGTTTTGACGGCATCGAAGTCAACAACACTGGTGTTCACGAACGAAGTGCAATGGGAATTTCCCGCACGTTCCAGCGACTCGAATTGTTCTGGACATTGACCGTGTATGAGAACGTCCTCGTTGCTGCAGAGTTGGCGTCTCATCCGAATCCTGCCGAGATCGCCAGGCAGAACCTCGAGCTGCTCGGTATCGACCATCTCGCCGATGCCACCGCTGGCGAATTGTCAACTGGCTCCGCACGACTTCTCGAAGTGGCTCGAGCACTTGCGACGTCTCCCAAGCTGTTGTTGCTCGATGAACCGGCATCGGGACTTGACGAACGAGAAAGTGAACAGCTCGGCAAGCTTCTGAAACAACTTCGCGATCGTGGCATCACTGTGCTCGTGGTGGAACACGACATGACACTCGTGATGGGAGTTTGCGACGAGGTCTACGTACTCGATCTGGGCGTCAACATCGCTTCAGGAAAGCCCGACCATGTGCGCACGCATCCTGACGTCATACGCGCCTATCTCGGTGCACAGGTCGGCGAATCATGACCTCTAGCCCGATTCTCGAACTTCGCCATGTGTCTGCTTCGTACGGGGCAATCGAGGTCCTCCACGACATCGACATCAGCGTCGCCAAAGGCGAGGTCGTCGCTTTGCTGGGTCCGAATGGCGCAGGTAAGACGACCGCCATCAAGGTGGCGTGCGGTCTGATGCGCCCGAGCAGCGGATCACTTCATATCGCGGGACAAGATGTCACCGGAGTGCCGGCAAATGCACTCGCTCGTGTCGGCGTGTGCACGATTCCAGAGGGTCGTGGCATCTTCCCGAATCTGTCGGTGCGTGACAACATCGTCATGGCGGCACGCGATCGCGCCAGTATCGCGGTCATCGAGGAACGGTCGTACTCCCGCTTTCCCATTCTCAAAGAGCGTCGTGACCAGTTGGCGGGCACATTGTCTGGAGGCCAGCAGCAGATGCTGTCACTCGCGCGAGGTCTTGCGACTGATCCGGTCGTGCTCATGCTCGACGAGATGTCGATGGGGCTTGCTCCACTGGTCGTAGCCGAGTTGTACGAGCAGGTGACAGCTATAGCTGAATCTGGCGTGAGCGTGCTCGTTGTGGAGCAGTTCGCTCGCACCGTTCTCGGTGTCGCCGACTCGGCCATCGTGTTGTCACACGGGCACGTGCGCTACGTGGGCCCTGCCAACCAGCTCGATGATCAGACATTGTCACGGGCGTATCTCGGTTCGTGATAGAGAATCAACCAAAGGGGGAACCAATGAACGAGGGTCGAGTCGAAGAATTCACGCGCGAAGTTGCCGCGTTGAAGACGAGCGGAGCAAAAGGTGACACCGAGAAGCGGCTACTCGCACTCGGCAGTCTCTTGATGTTGGCCGGAATCGTTCTCGCAATCATCGGCGGTGTCCAAGTCGCCGGCACCACCAACGCCGCAGATCAGATGGCAGCAATCGCA
>DAIOTI010000053.1:0-8384 GCA_036752105.1 Ilumatobacteraceae bacterium
CATCGACGATCACGCAGCAGGTGGTGAAGAACGAGTTCTTGGCGGGTATGGAACGAGACGGTCGATACAAGATTCTTCAGGCCCGTTATGCGGTGATGCTCGAGAAACAAGTGCCGAAATCCAAGATCATCGAGCGTTACTTGAACACTGTGTATTTCGGAAACAATGCATACGGACTTCAGGCTGCATCTGAGGTGTACTTCGGCAAGCGAGTGCGTGACTTGTCGCTTGTCGAGGGGGCGTTTCTCGCTGGACTCGTACGTGCGCCATCTAGTTATGACCCCATCCGCAACCCCGAGCAGTCGCGACGGCGCTTCGCGCAGGTACTAGAGAGGCTGGTCGAGACCGAACTCATAACCTCGGCCCAGTCGACTGACTTCTACGACACATGGCAGATACCTGAGATCTTGAAGAACATTCCCGAGCAACAGGTCCGACGCTCGTACTTCTCGGAAATGGTCCGCGATTACTTATTGAACAAGAGCAACATCCTGGGTGCCACGTACCAGGAACGGTTCAATCGTTTGTATCGCGGTGGTCTTCGAGTCCATACGACACTTGATTCGAAAGCTCAAGTTCTTGCAGAAGATGCAGTGAAGAAACAATTGCCTGTCAACAAGACTGGCATCACTGCAGCATTGGTGAGTGTCGACAATGCCACGGGAGCGGTGCGTGCGGTCGTCGGTGGTCCTGGGTTCACTGCTGGTCGAAATGAAGTGAACCTGGCGCTTCGGCGTCGTCAGACAGGATCGAGCATCAAAGTATTCATCCTTGCTGCGGCACTCGAAGCGGGGGCGCAACCAAAGGACCTGATTGACGGGACCTTGCCGTGCACGTTTCCCAACCCGGGCCTTCCGGAGGAGCCGTTCAAGATCACTCAAGGCGTGAGCCGTCCGATTTCGACTCTCGAGCAACAAACGTGGTTGTCGATCAACTGTGCGTATGCGCGACTGTCGCAGATCGTTGGGCTCGAGCGCTTGGTGCAGATGGTGTATCGCCTCTCTGGTTCGCCGTATCTGTCACGTGACACATTCAAGATCTCACCGTTCGCAAGTTTCGCCACTGGCGCGAACGAGTTGAGTCCGATGGACATGGCTTCTGGCATGCAAGCACTTGCTAACGGGGGATTGAAGTTTGAGCCGTACCTCGTCGAGCGGATCGAGAACTCGTCTGGTTTGGTCTGGAGTCACAGCGCCACGGGTACACAGGTCGTCGCCAAGGCGGTCGCAGACACGGAGATGTCGGTTCTCAAAGGGGTCATGGAATCTGGCACTGCACGTCGCTCTGCTCTCGCATTCGGACGACCCTCGGCCGGAAAGACCGGTACTCAGGACGAGAACACGAATGCCTGGTTCGTGGGGTCTACTCGTCAGTTGACGACCGCGGTGTGGGTGGGAGACCCGCGTGCGTACACCCCGATGGTGAACATCCCCGAGTTCCGCGCTGTCGGGGTGCCGCGAGTGCAAGGTTCCACGTTCCCTGCGCGCATCTGGAAGGCATACATGGACCCAGCGCACAACAACGTGGCGATGACGGACTGGGATGCGCCTTCTCTCGCCGAACGAAATCAGGTGCGCCTCTACTTGCCGGGAACTGATTGTGTCGCAAAGGTGGTGTCGGGAGTATTACCTCGTTCGCTGACTGGCCCGACTGTCGCAACAGTTGTTCCAGTCGACGGCACGACGTCAACGTCTACGACTTCTGCGGTAACGACCACGACGGTTCCGGTCTCGACGACTTTTCTTGCGCCGACTCAGACAGGGTTCGCGTGGCCGACACCGAGTGGTCCGCCGACTCTGTCGACAGCGACAACTCTTCCAACGACGACGATTGTGTCGACGACAGTTCCGTCGACGACGGTGGCAACCACCGTTCCGCAGAACATTCCAGGGCAAACCACCGCAATAACTTCATCGCCGCCCTCCACGCTCGGAGGACCGGTGGTGAGTGTCGTTGATCCCGGCACGACCGTGCCGCAGACAATGACGGACCCCACGTACCCCATCATCGGTGCCGATCCGTCGAGATATCTCGTCTACCTCTGTGCAAAGGGTGTGCCCTCAGCAGTGCGCACCACAGTTGGTGCAGGCTGAACGCCTTACGATAAGGGTGTCATGTTCTTCTGGTTTCTCGGCACCGCAGTCGTAGCGGTGTGGTTCGTGTTTCGTGACGAAAAATTCGACTATCGCACATTGATGATCGGTGCGCTCTTGCCTGACTTCATCGACATTCCGACAGGCGGAGTATGGGTGTTTCACTCCGTGACAGCGAGTGTCGTAGTTCTTGCAGTGGTGATGGCCATGTGGCGACGTGGTTCCCTCCGGCGACGAAGCTTGCTCGGAGTGCCGATCGGGATGTTCTTTCACCTTGTGTTCGATGGTGCGTTCGCCAATACCGAGTCATTCTGGTGGCCGTTCACCGGCATCACGATGGATTCAGCGAGAGTCCCAAGTATCGACCGCGGACTGTTCAACGTGTTGCTGGAAGCCGCTGGGTTGGCAATGCTCGCGTGGGTGTGGCGACGTGCAGCTCTCGCTCGACCGGAACATCGACGAGTGTTTCTCTCGTCCGGTGTTCTCTATGACCGCATCAATCAACCAGCCACTGTGCAGGAGCCACCGACATGCTGATTCTCGTTCGTCACGGTCGAACGGCCGCCAATGCAAAAGCGCTGCTACAGGGAAGGGTCGATCATCCTCTGGATGACGTCGGCCAAGACCAAGCACGTCGTGTCGCCCGCGTCATCAACGAGTTGTATCCGGAAGCACGTGTCGTCTCGAGTCCGCTTCGTCGTGCGCGAATGACTGCTGATGCGATTTCACAGCAGGTCGTCATCGACGAGCGGTTCATTGAACTTGACTATGGCGCCTTCGACGAACTGGCACTTACTGATGTGCCCGCCGAGACATGGGCACAATGGCACGCAGATCCACATTTTCGTCCACCGAACGGTGAGACCCTCGCTGAACTCGACGTCCGAGTGCATGCGGCTCTCGATGAGCTGACTGACGAGGCAAGAACGAAGGACATCGTCGTTGTCGCGCACGTATCTCCGATCAAGAGTGCTGTCGTGTGGGCCTTGAACGGACACACGAACATGTCGTGGCGGTGCGCGCTAGATCGCGGTTCCATCACGCGCATCGCCATCGGTCCTCGTGGTCCGTCGCTCGTCGGATTCAACGACACTGCGCATCTCGACGTGAAGTAGTCAGAGGTGTATCGGTGACGGTGAGTCGCTCTGTAAGCGGGATTCTGTGCGCACTTTCGTGCGCGGTGACCATCCATCTGTGCGGTCTACCCGAAGGTTGCCTTGCGGCGGGCGAGCAGCCCGATCCTTCTGCTTGACCTTGCTCCTGGTGGGGTTTACCTAGCCGTGTGGATCGCCCCACACGCTGGTGCGCTCTTACCGCACCGTTTCAGCCTTGCCTGTGACCGTTGCCGATCCATCGGCGGTTTCCTCTCTGTTGCACTGTCCGTCAGGTCGCCCCGACCTGGCTCGCGCCAGCACCATGCTCTGTGGAGTCCCGACTTTCCTCGATGCATCTCTGCACCGCAGTCACCCGAACGACTCACCGTCATGAGGCAGTGTACGAGTGGTGCACGCCGGCACCTAGACAGATTTGTACCGCGCCTGTGAGACGAGGGGACGTCAGTCGACGTAGATGAGCGAGTTGAGACTGGGAGTCTCGATCGACAGCACATTCTTGCTGCCGCTCTCGCCAGGTTTTCCGAGCGCCACTTGCACCGCTGCAAGGGTGCCAAAAGTCGAGGGGACAGCTGCGACCAACGCAGCGCCCGCATCATCGACGCTAGGAAGAAGTCCTTCGATACCTGGGCGAATGGCCTGAGCAAGCACTGTGGCGTGTCGAGCCTCTTGTGCGCCGATGACCATTGCATCTGCCCGAAGAGCAGCTTCGCTGATTTGGGCGACAAAACCTTGATAGGTCGAAGCCGCCAGTGTCTCGAGTGCATGTGCGAAGGCGAGAGCATCAGCGGCCGGTGTGTCGCTCTCGACGACGAGAGCGAGTGCCGGCTCGACGTACAGCGACATCATGCGCGGGTTCGCTTCCTTGAACGGCTTTCCACCGCGTGCAGTGATGAGCGCCTCTAGCGCTGCAGCGTGCTCGGTGTGGTCGGCGATGAATGCCTTGGCTACTTCAAGCGCTGACGCAGCATTGCCGGTGAGCACGTTTGCTTTCGCGACGGCGTTGTAGGTGTCGATGGCCAGGTACTCAACTGACATCGCTGTGCGCAACAGCACCTCGTCGGTGACATGCTCGGTCTTCAGTGCTGTCGTCTCCGGGCTGAGGCCAATGCGAGCAATGTCGGAGTGCGTCTCGCCCCCGCAGGCCGCCAACACCGCTGCCGACGTGGCAGTTAGGCCACCGATTCGAAGGAAAGATCGCCGGTTCAACGACGCTGCAGAAGAAGAAGTGTTGTTGTTCATGTTCATCTTGTTCATCCTGCCGTCACGACATCGAGGGGTAGTTCGGCGAGCATCGCGAGTGCTGCACTGTGGTGCGCTTCGACGGTGATGATGGAAGCGACGAGTGCGGCGGCATCTGTTCCTTTGATGACGCGAAGTGCATCTGTGTGTGCCGCAGCTGCTGCTTTCTCGAGATCGACGAGCGCGGGAAGCATCGATGCAAAGTCGCCGGACGGTGTGATCGACGCAGTTCCTGCATCGGTCGCAGCTGAGGAACCGACATAGCCCTTCAACGCATCGACATACGCCTGGTGATGCTCGCGCATCGCAACAACGACGGTTCGCTCGGTGTCGCGGAGGGTCACTTTCTCCATTGCCGCATACACCTGCACATGTCCGCGTTCGGCGACGAGAGCGGCGTTCAAGCCCGCCGCATCATCTGCGGATCGCTTCGGAGGGGTAGTGGTCGAAGAAGAGTCAGCGGCGAGCGCTTGAGTGCCGAGCAATGCTGGGGTTGCCAACACGACGCCACCAGTGAGCGCTGCGAGAATCATCTGACGTCGAGACATGCCAGCGGCTGCCGCGGTCGTGTTATGAGGGTGAATGTCCACGCGGGGAATCCTTCTTGGTCGGTTGTGCCTGTCACGGCACCCTCCCAACACTAGAAGTCCAGTGCTGACAGGTCCGGTATCCAACCGCGGGCGCGTCCGATTGCCTCTGCCCATTCGTCGCGTGACACTCCGCTGGCGCCATCGGGCTCACACGACCATGAGGGCTTCAGGCCGGAGCTCGCCTCATTCAGCGAACCCCACACGCCGGCACTGGTGCCAGCGAGCATGGCAGCGCCGAGCGTCGTGGCCTCCGTCACAGGCGCAACGTGCACGACTCGTTGTGCAGCATTGGCGAGAGCGTGAACGAAGACGCGATTGCGACTCATGCCACCGTCTATGTGCAACGCATCGATGGTGAGATCACTGTCTGCCTCGGCTGCTTCGACTAAGTCGACTCCGCGATGGGCGACACCTTCCAACACGGCTCGCACAATGTGACCGCGCGTTGTTCCGCGTGTGACGCCGAGCAGTGTGCCGCGTGCGCCGTAGTCCCAGTGCGGTGTACCGAGTCCGAGCGGAGCCGGAACGAAGACGACACCGTCAGTCGAGGGGACTGTTGCAGCGATGGTTTCCGTCGATGCGGCATCGGGCGCGAGTTGCATGTCGTGAACCAACCATTCGATGTTCGTCCCTGCCGCGAGCATTACTGCTTCAATGCCGTAGAAAACCGATGAGTCGTAACTGTGCGCAACGATCGGAAAAGTTCCGTGAGTTGAACGTGTGGACTGCGATGGTGGTGTGCTCCCCACGAAGAGATCCAACATGCCGCCACTACCGAACGTGATCTTGGTGCGGCCCGGAGTGACGCAGCCTTGACCGACAAGTGATGCCTGCTGGTCGCCGATGAGAGCGGTCAAGAGTGGCGCGCCAGGTAGCGCTGTGGCCGGTCCGACCGTTCCGCGTGACGAAACAATCGTCGGCAACTGATGGGGTTCGATACCGAGAATCGACAGGACATCGTCACGCCAGTTCAGTCCGTCCGGTGTGGTGAGGCCGGTGACGGCGGCATTCGTATGGTCGGTCACGAAATGTGTGCGGTCTGTGAGATTCCACGCGATCCAAGAGTCGATGGTTCCGACGCGAACGTTCGAGCGCACGTCAGCTGAGGCATCGGCGAGATATGTGCGCAACATCCACGCGGCCTTCGTCGCGGTTTGATTCGGCGCGAAGGCGAGCCCATGTTCGGCTCGAAGTGTCATGCAATCGACGACTGTGCGGAGGTCCTGCCAGCCGAGCGCAGGCCCAAGTGGCGTGCCTGTGGTGCTGTCCCACACCACGGTACTGGCACGTTGATTCGCAATGCCGACCGCGACGATCGGCGAGGGTGACTCGCTGAGAACTTGGCGGCACGCTTCCAGAGCTGTCTGCCACATCGTTGATGCATCAAATTCGACAAGGCCTGGGGCTGGGGAAGTCGGTGCGCAGTGGCGATAGGCGCTCGTGTTGATCGCGCCACTCTCGTCGATGAGCGCGGCTCGTAACCCGGTGGTTCCGATGTCGATGACGAGGATTGTCACGATTGGTTCCTCACGTGTGGCGCGTTTCGTTGCACAATGCTGCCGAGCAGACCGCCGACGACAGAAGCAAAGAGTGCAAGAGTCAGCGACGACACCACGCGAGACCAACGCACGTCGTCACCGATTGCGAGTTTTGCAAGCACGATCACGGCCTGAACGACCACGAATGTTCCGGTCGACGCAACCATGCCATGGGTGTATGGCCGTCCAGCGCTTTGCTTGCTTGCAGCGACTCCGGCTCCGACGACGAATCCGAACAAAGCAATGAGTGAAAGAAACACCGGCCATGACGATGACGACGGTTCGTCATCGAGAAGGAATCGTGCAATGAGAGTGGGTGGAACCGAGAACAGCACTGTGACCGAGGCACCTTGGCGCAAGGCCAGGCGATCGAGGGTCGATGAATGCCCGCTCACAGTCCTAGTTTTCCAGGGTTCAGAATTCCGTTCGGGTCAAGGGCGTTCTTCAGTGCACGCACAACGACCATCTCGGTGCCGAGCGCCTCTTCCATGAATCGTGCCCTGTTCAGGCCGACCCCATGATGATGTGACAGGTTCGCACCAGCGCGCAAAGCCGCACGTTGTCCGGCGTTCCACAACGCTTCGTATGTGGCATCGAATGCCGCTTCTCCCGGGGTCGCGGCAAAAGTGAAGTAGAGGCATGCACCATCGATGTAGCTGTGCGAGAGGTGGCAACTCGCGAGTCGACAGCCCTCGACCGATTCAAGAGCTCTGATCACATCGTCGCGAACATGTCTCAGGCGCGACCATGGAGCAGCCACTTCCATCGTGTCGATGACGAAGCCTTTCTTGGTGAGCGCCTGCAGGCCGCTCGTGTCATTCCGATGCGACAACCAATTGGCGACGAGTGCAGTGTCTTCCCGACGTGCAGAGGACGACTCACATTCACGCTCGACGACTTCGCGTGTCGCGGCCAACATCGCCTCTTCAGCTGTATCGAGTACCAGCAAGAAGGACCGTGTTCCATCACCGCTGTGCGATCGTTGCGACTCTTTCTCGTCGTAGAGACGCAAGACGGCTGGTGTCGCGCCGGATCTTACGATTCGTCGACACGCCTCCATGCCGGCTTCAAATGAATCAAAGCTCCATGCGCTACGCCACTCATGCTCATGACGTGGATGAGTACGTAACCATGCGCGCGTTACCACGCCGAGCGTTCCTTCGCTGCCGATGAAGATGCTCGCACGATTAGGTCCGTCTGCGCCCGACGGAGCATCACTTGTTCGCACGACCGTTCCATCTGTGAGAACAACTTCGAGGGCAACGACCATGTCGTCGATTTTCCCGAATCGTGTGGAGAACTGTCCCGCACCGCGACATGCGATCCATCCACCGACTGTCGAGATGTCAAAGGATTGTGGGAAGTGCGCAACCGTGAGATTGAAAGGTGCAAGATGTTCTTCAAGCTCTGGTCCGAAGGTGCCGGGAAGAACCTCGACGATTCCCGATACTTCATCGATGGCGGTGACGCCGCGCATCGTGCACATGTCGAGGATGACCCCACCATGTAGCGGTATCGAGCCACCACTGACACCACTGCGACCCGCAGCAGCCGTGACGGGAATACGATGGTCATTGCACAGAGAGAGAACGTCGCTGACATGTTTGGTGTCAGTCGGTCTGCAGACAACAGCGGCACGCTGCGTGACGACTCCCTCGAGCGCCCAATGCATGTCGTGTGGCCACCAGTCCCGGCTCGACTCCGTGACGGTGGAAAGGTCTGTTTCCACGGCACACACGCTCGCAAGTTTTTCGAGGAATTCAGGTGATGGAGAGGGGGCGATCGAAGAGGACACCCGTGCGGTTTCTG
>DAIOTI010000054.1:0-2880 GCA_036752105.1 Ilumatobacteraceae bacterium
CATCTCATCAAGTTGGTTGGACCCGCTGACAAGTGCCATCACGATTTCATCATCAACGCCGAACACCAAGCTCTTGACGATTTGTCCGACGGACACACCGATTGCATTGGCCGCATCTTGCGCGGTCTTTGTTCCCTCGGGAAAACGTCGGACCTCAAGTGTCAGACCAGACGACTTCGCAAAGGCGATGACTCGTTCGACATTGGGGTGCCTTCCACCCGCCTGACTTTCCAGATTTTCATCCTTTGGGGGCATAACGACTCAGCATAGGAGTCACTTTTTCGAGGCAAACGTTGATTCGCAGCGCTACCCCGCCCTAGTGTTGAGGACGAAGGGGAGTATCCCACTCAGCGCATCGTCGTCAATACGACACATCGTCCGGCGATGCAGGCCAGCGGCCGGGAGAGACCTTCGGAGCACATAGCCCGAAGGAGACCCCCATGAATGCATCTGCACTGAAAGACCGAGCAGGTTCGCCACCTCATTGTTCCGTCGCAGACGACGTCATTCAGAACCTTGACGCGGCGCCACAGACCGGACTGTCCGATACCCAAGTACTTGAGCGCCGAAGTACCTATGGCGAGAACAAACTCGCCGAGGCGCCACGCATCCCAGCTTGGAAGCGTTATCTCGCCCAGTTCAAGGACCTTCTCATCATCATCTTGCTCGCAGCGGCGCTCATCAGTTTTGTCGTATCCGGTGAGCTGAAAACCCCGATCGTCGTGCTGATCGTCGTCATCGCCAACGCGACCATCGGATTCATTCAAGAGAACCGAGCTGAGGCATCACTCGAAGCCCTTCGAAAGATGCTCACAACAAATGCGAAGGTACGACGAGGCGGCAAAGTCGTCGAAGTGACAACCTCTGAACTTGTCCCCGGTGACATCGTTCTTGTCGAAGCTGGCGACCGAGTGCCCGCGGACGGAAGGCTCCTCCTCACAGCAAATCTCGAAATCGAAGAGTCTGCACTAACCGGGGAGAGTCACCCCTCAGAAAAGAACACCAACCTCGTCGCACGAGTCGACGCCCCTCTCGGCGACCGTTCGAATATGGCCTACAAGAACACGACAGTTACCCGTGGTCGCGGCGAATTCGTGGTGACGGCAACCGGCATGAACACCGAGATCGGTCGAATCGCAGGGCTGCTACGAGCGACGAACGTCGAGCGCACTCCCCTTCAGAAGCAACTCGACGACTTAGCCCACCACTTGGCGATTCTCGCTGGCGTGATCGTCGCTCTGGTCTTCATCATCGGACTCATCTCTGGCGATTCCTTCGGACAGCTCTTCCTCACCGCCGTAGCACTCGCAGTGGCGGCCATTCCTGAAGGTCTTCCCGCTGTCACCGTCGTCACACTCGCACTCGGTGTTGCGCGCATGGCGAAGAAGAATGCGATCGTGAAGCGACTTGCCAGTGTGGAGACGCTCGGTTGCACCAGTGTCGTTTGCTCTGACAAGACAGGAACTCTCACGCTTAATCAGATGACTGCGCGCGCTCTCGTGATCCAGAACAGGGAGCATGCCGTCACCGGCGAGGGCTACTCGTTCGAGGGTCGCGTCGAGCGTCATGACCATGACGAACCATTCACTCTCACGAGTGCATTCACTGCGATGGCGTTGTGCAGTGACGCGGTTGTAGGTATCAGCGACGAAGGAGAGCCACAACCAGTCGGAGACCCGACCGAATTGGCACTTGTAGTTCTCGCCGAGAAAGGTGGGATCCCGGTCAACGGTGTTCGCCAACGACACCCTCGCATCGCGGAAGTGCCGTTTGACTCCGCCACCAAATACATGGCGACATTCCACTCGATTCCCAATGACCGTGGTGAGTCGATGATTCGCATGTATGTCAAAGGTGCGCCAGATGTGCTGATGGTTCGCTCAACACAGGCGATCAGTGTGACCGGTGCAGCTCAAGACATCGACCTTCTGCACCGCGACCTGACGACACACAATGACAATCTTGCTGAACGCGGTCTGCGTGTTCTGGCGGTGGCAGAGCGAGTATTCACGAGTGCCGACTGGCACGAATTTGTCGACAACGGCGGCAACCCTGCAGACCTCGTCCATGACCTCACGCTTCTCGCACTCATCGGCATCATGGACCCACCCCGACCAGAAGCACGTGATGCGATCAGCGAAGCAAGAAGCGCCGGCATCGACGTCAAGATGATCACCGGAGACCATGCCGTGACAGCAGCCGCGATCGGCCGCGAGCTGGGTCTCACGACAAGCATCGATGTTCAAGCAATCACCGGCGCACAACTTGACGAGATGGACGACGATGAACTTGACCGTCGTATCGACGAAGTTTCTGTGTTTGCTCGTGTCGCTCCCGAACACAAGATTCGCCTCGTGAACGCACTTCAACGCAAAGGCCATGTCGTAGCAATGACTGGCGACGGAGTGAACGATGCTCCGGCGCTGAAGAAGGCGGATATGGGCGTGGCGATGGGTATCACGGGCACCGAGGTGACGAAAGAAGCATCAACGATGGTGCTCACCGACGACAACTTCGCCACCATCATCCGGGCCGTCAGAGAAGGTCGTGTGCTCTACGACAACATCGTGAAGTTCGTGCGATTCCAATTGAGTACCACTCTCGGATTCGCCACCATCTTCTTACTTGCGTCTGCGCTGAACATCGCGGGGCGCAAGCCATTCACAGCGATAGCGATCCTGTGGGTCAACATCATCATGGACGGGCCTCCGGCGATGGCGCTTGGCGTCGACGCAGGCGATGACGACATCATGAAGCGCGCTCCCCGACCACTCACCGAGCGCATACTCACCAGACCCCGCTGGGTGGCGGTCGGATTGGCCGCTGTCACGATGGCAATCGGAACACTGCTGGTTCTCGTCTGGGCTCCCATTTATGCGC
>DAIOTI010000054.1:2890-8371 GCA_036752105.1 Ilumatobacteraceae bacterium
CCGGTATTGCAACTGTTGCGGGGACAATGGCCTTCAACACCTTCGTGTTGTTCCAGTTCTTCAACATTCTGAATGCGAGAAGCGACGTGCGCTCGGCATTCACCAGGGCGACCTTCAGTAACAAGTGGCTCTGGATCTCACTTGCGGGAGTCATTCTTCTGCAAATTGCCGTCACCCACGTGGGCTTTATGCAATCACTCTTCGAGACCACAGATATTTCATTGTCTCAGTGGTTGGTGTGTGTCGTAGTCGCAAGCTCGGTCCTGTGGATCGAGGAAGTGCGCAAGTTCGTTGTCCGTACAACGATGCGAAAGGGGAATCATGTTTAAGAACACAATGAAGACCACGGTGTTGCTCGCCGCCCTCGGCGGTCTCATCGTCGCGGTCGCTGGCCTGCTCGGCGGTGGCAGCTCAGGAGCCGTGATGATCGGACTCGTGCTGGCTCTCGGCATGGTCGGCGGCTCGTATTGGTTCAGTGACAAATTGGCACTGCGAGCAGCAAACGCCCAGGTGATCACCGAGTCTGACCACCCTGAGTTTTATGGCATGGTGCGCGACTTGGCACGACGAGCAGAACTTCCAATGCCCACGGTCGCACTTTCGCCGTCCGATCAGCCGAACGCATTCGCCACTGGTCGCGGACCACAAAAAGCAGTGGTGTGTGCAACGACAGGACTTCTGCAGTCACTATCCCGTGACGAAATCGAAGGCGTGATGGCACACGAGTTGATGCACGTCAAGAACCGCGACATTCTCATCGGCTCGGTTGCAGCGGCCATCGCGACTGCGATCTCATCGATCGCCCAGATGGCAATGTTCGCCACCATGTTCGCCGGATCCAGCGACGACGAAGATCGACCTAATCCGTTCGCAGTGATTTTGGTGTCGATGCTCGCGCCACTTGCCGCAAGTCTCATACAGATGGCGGTCAGCCGCTCACGCGAGTTCGAGGCAGACAGAGGCGCGGCCGAGTTGTTGCGCAATGGCGAATCACTCGCCCGTGCCTTGGAACGCATCGAAGTGATGGCACAACGTCACCCCATGGTGGTGGCTCCCGCTCAGGCCCAGGCGTACATCCACAACCCACTGGCAGAGATGCACGCGCGCGGCTCGGGGCCAAACGTCGCTCGCTTGTTCTCCACCCACCCGAACACTCAGGACCGCATCGATCGCTTACGCGCCATGCGATTCAACTGATCCCCCTGATGCTCTCCGGCCGTGCCGAGCGATTGCACGTGGTCGCCATCGGTATGGTCGGAGAGCATGAGCGCCACCACCCCACACTCGACGCCGACGATGATCGTCGGTGGCTACTTGGGTGCTGGGAAGACCACGTATGTGAATGCACTGCTCGCGAACAATGACGGCTTGCGCATCGCAGTCATGGTCAACGATTTTGGAACTCTTTCCATCGATGCCGAGTTAATTGCCAACACGGACGGTTCCACGTGGAGTCTGGCAAATGGTTGTGCGTGTTGCGAGGTGGGTGACGACCTCGCAACTGCACTGCAACAAGTGGCCGACACAAGCCCACCTTTCGATCTCGTCGTCATAGAAGCATCGGGAGTGGCTCTCCCGGATCGTATGCGTGCAATGTGCAGTCTGCCGGGGCTGCACGATGAAGGAACCGTGGTGTTGGTTGATGCCACCGACATCGGCCGACTCGCACTCGACAAGTATGTGTCGTCCATCGTGAAGCGCCAGATTCAGCGCGCCGATGCGATCATTGTCACGAAGACCGATCTCGCTTCACCAGAACAAGCGAACCGAGCAACTGACATCGTCAATTCATTACGCGGCGACATACCGGTGGTCGGTGACGATCATGACGATCCCCACGCCGCCGTCGATGTCGAACTGTCACCACAGACACTCGATGAACTAAGGGAATTGTTCACCCATTGCCCGAGTGGCGTCGTGCGAGCAAAGGGTTTCGTGGCCCGCAAGGAGGGTGGGTCATGGTTGGTTCATTACGCGAGCGGGCGCCTCGATGTGTCACCGAGTGACCATGCACCGACAATGCTGACCGCCATTTACATCGCAGCCTTGCTGTCAGCCACGAAGACAAGGCAATGGCTAACTGGGCAACTCGACGAGTGAATTAATGGCCTCTGCGAGGGCGATATCGCGATCCGTCACGGTCGAGTTCGCTGAATGTGTGGTCAAAGAGATGTTCACCACGTTCCAGCTGTTGCTCCAATCTGGGTGGTGATCCAATTCATCTGCCAACGCTGCGACTTTGTTCATGAAGACAAATGCTTCGGTGAAGTTCTTGAATTGAAACGAGCGGAACAGCGTGCCATCGCGCTGTTCCCACTGATCAGGAATGTTCATGCCTCGACAGGGGCGAAAGCCGCGTAACCGTCACGCTCGAGAATGTCCGCCAATTCAGGTCCTCCGGACTTCACGATGCGACCCTTGGCAAGGATGTGGACATGGTCCGGCTTCAATTCTTCGAGCAAACGAACGTAGTGCGTGATGACCAACGCTCCGAGGCCATCTTCGTTGGTGGCATCTTCCACTCGGCGAGCGCAATCACGCAGCGCATCGATGTCGAGACCGGAGTCGAGTTCGTCGAGAATGGCGATCTTGGGCTTCAGAACGGCAAGCTGCATCGTCTCGTTCCGCTTCTTCTCACCACCGGAAAAGTCGACATTGACTGCACGTCGCACGAGGTCTTCGTCGAAATTGATGCGGGCAGCTTCTCGTGCAATGACGGCACCCATGTCGCTCGTGTCACGACCACGACTCGTGAGTGCTTCAGACAACACGTCGGTCACCTGCACACCGGGCACCTCGGTCGGATACTGCATGACAAGGTGAAGACCGGCAACTGCGCGCTCCCAAGTAGACAAAGCAAGCACGTCACGACCGTCGAGAGTCACTGAACCTGCTGTCACCTTGTAACCGGGCTTGCCCATGATGACTGCCGACAACGTCGACTTTCCGGCACCGTTTGGCCCCATTACTGCATGTACTTCACCGGACGACACGGTGAGGTCGACGCCACGAAGGATCTCTTTCCCCGCCACTTCGGCGTGCAGTCCACGAATTTCAAGTGTGCTCATCATGATTCCTTTGTTACGTCATCTGAGTCGTCAATGACGACGTGACCATCGACGAGCTTCGCGGTGTACACCCGTACTGGTTGCGTGGCTGGCAGGGTGTCTGGTCGACCAGTCTCTAGCTCGAACCGACTTCCGTGCCGAATGCACTCGATTGTCTTCAGGTCGCAATCGACTTCGCCGTCAGACAATGCCACATCGGCATGGCTGCATTTGTCGTGCAGCGCGTACACCTTGTCATCGATACGCACGATGACGACAGGGGTAGAGCCGACCATCACGCGCTTCGACCCGCCTGGGGCGATGTCAGCCAATTCGCACACCGTGACTGTGGCCATCACTTGACTCCGGTTCCGAGGAGCTTGCGCGAAACGGAATCGCGCAGGTCAGACACGCCAGCGGCAGCAGGCAGACGATCGATGACTTCGTTGAAGAAGCCGAGCACCACAAGTCGCTCGGCAATCGACGGCTGAATACCGCGACTCTCCAAGTAGAAACGCTGATCCTCGTCGATGGGGCCGACAGTCGAAGCGTGACTGCACTTGACGTCGTTCGTCTCGATGTTGAGGTTCGGCACGCTCTCGGCCCATGCACCCTCGCTGAGCGTGAGATTGCGATTGGTCTGAAAAGCTTCCGAACCCTTTGCATTTTCTTTGATGTGAATGAGGCCCGTGTACACGCTTCGCGCATCGTCGCGAACCGCCCCCTTGAACAACAGGTCGGAGTGGGTACGCGGAGCTGCGTGCACTTGAGTGGTGCGGAAGTCGTGCATCTGCGCACCGTCAGCGAAATACAGCGCCACTTGCTGCGAGTTGGCACCTTGTTCCGCGAGAGTAGAGGTGGTCTGCACGCGTGCATAGTCACCACCGAGCGCGATGGTGAAGAGGCGTGTCGTGGAATCGCGCATGCCGAGCGATTGTTGATGTGCGATCTTCCATGTGTCGCGACCGAGCGCGTTGATGGCCACGTACGTGACCCGCGCTGCCTGTGCACCTCGTACTTCGACGACCGGGCACACCAGTGATGCGATGCCATCCGCCGAAACGAATTTCTCTACGACCGTGACTTCACTGTTCTCGCCGGCATCGATGATCAAACGTGGATACGCGACGATTCCCGACTGATCGACGTGATGCACGATCTCTAGAACATCGCCAACCACTTGCCCACGTGGGACGACGATGGTGATAGGAGCCGACGAATTCTCGCGGTTGAGGCGTGCAAAGACATCGGCATCATCGACCATCACAAGACCTGAGCGGTCGTCACCGCGGAGCGCGTCGACACCGATGGTCTCGGTTCGCAACGAACCACGGGCGTAGTTGGACAGGTCGAGCTCGCCGATTCGGCTGTAGCGCCAAATCTCTTCTTCTGTACTGGGGAGAACGGGGGTGGGGGTCATGTCGGTTTCTGCCTATTTCTTGCGTCGCCACCAGCGACGCTTCGTCGGTTTTTCGAATTCGTCGAGCACTTGCCGCCCGATTGCATTGACGATGTCTTCGGCTGCATCGAGGACTGCCGCCGCACTTCCGTCATCGAGCCCTGGCACTTCTGCGGGCGTGGGCGGAGCGATGGTCGTGCCGTGCACCCAAGCGACATCGGCGAGACGGCGCTCGAATTTCTCGCACGGTTCCGGACAACGCCACGGGGCATCGGGAGCAAGGTCGAGGTTGCACTTTCGCACGGCATCGCCGTTCGGATACGTGCGACTTTCATAATGCTTGCACTCTGAGCGCATCGGCATGTCGTTGCATCCGCGGCTCAGCCGACGGAGCCCTCCATCTGAAGTTCGATGAGGCGACTCCATTCCACTGCGTATTCCATGGGAAGCGTGCGAGTCACTGGTTCGATGAAGCCGTTGACCACCATGCTCATCGCCTGCTCTTGAGACAGCCCGCGACTCATGAGATAGAAGAGTTGCTCGTCGGCAATCTTCGACACCGTCGCTTCGTGTCCGATTTCAGCGTCACGCTCGCCCACTTCCATGTACGGAAGAGTGCGACTCTCGCTGCCTTCGTCGAGGATGAGAGCGTCGCATTGCACGTGGCTCTTGCATCCGTAGGCGCCCTCGTCGACACGCACGAGTCCGCGGTATGTCGTGATTCCACCATCTTTGCTGATGGACTTCGACACGATCTTCGACGTGGTCTCAGGTGCTGCGTGCACCATCTTCGCGCCGGCATCTTGGTGTTGGCCGGCACCGGCATACGCCACCGACAACACTTCACCGGTTGCTTTCGGGCCGACCAAGTACACGCTCGGGTATTTCATGGTGAGCTTTGATCCGATGTTGCCGTCGATCCACTCCATGTGGCCTTCAGCTTCGACACGAGCGCGCTTCGTCACCAAGTTGTACACGTTCGGCGACCAGTTCTGAATCGTGGTGTAAGTGACGCGAGCACTCGGCTTCACGACA
>DAIOTI010000055.1:0-6233 GCA_036752105.1 Ilumatobacteraceae bacterium
GAGGAAGAACGGGAACGTCGGCCACGGAAGCGGTGACGCAGCATCTCCTTCCTTGCCAGTCGCGACAGTGAAGGTCATGTCGTCGATCTTTTCCATGACGAGAGTGCCATCTGCATTACGCGCCAGATCCTTGGTTGCGGGCTTGATGAGAAGGCCGCCACTGGTCGCATTGAGGTTGTACATCAGTGCCGACGCATCAACAGGAGTTCCATCTGTGAATGAGATTCCTGACCGGACTTTGATGGTGAACACCGTGTTGTCTGCATTCGGGGTGATGCTCTCTGCGAGCCACCCATGCACCTCCATGTCCTCGCCTACGACCGCGATCGGGTCGTAGAAAGCACGGGCGCGCATCTGGCAGTACGAATCACACTGGATGGCAGCGGGCGTCCAGGGGTTTGACACTTCAGCTTCACCAGCGATGATCAAGGTTCCGCCAGGAACTGGTGTCACGTCTTCTGCAGGCGCAGCCGTGGTGTCACTGCCACCTCCTGAATCAGACGAATCACTTCCGCCACATGCAGTGGCGATGAGTGAAAAAGCAATGATGACGGCACCGACTGTCGAAGCAGCCCGTGCACGCTTGGTGCGGTGTCTCATGGATCCCCCTTGTTGCTGTGACCTCGTTCGGCGGAACGAGCCCCGCCTGAGATCAACTCCCCGAGAGACTAGTCACTTCGATGCGGGTGGGCGAGCGGACCGTCAAATTGACTTTCTGTCTGAAGAAACGCCCGGCCGCATGGCGAGGCACTAATTTCCGACAGGTGACTGAACGCGAAATCATGACCTGGGAATTGTTCGGAACGGCGAGCCGTGAGCTCGCCCAGCAGATTGCTGACTCCGGCTTTGAACCGGATCTCATTCTTGCGATCGCGCGAGGAGGCCTTCTGCCAGCCGGTGCGCTGGGATACGCCCTGGCAGTCAAGAACCTGTACACCATGAATGTCGAGTTCTACACAGGCGTCGACGAACGTCTTCCCGTTCCGATGATCCTGCCGCCTGTTCCTGACCTGGTCGAATTGCGCTTCGCAAGAATTCTGGTTGTCGATGATGTTGCTGACACCGGACACACGCTGAAGACGGTCGAGGAATTCTTCAAGGGGAGAGTGAAGGAAGTGCGTACGGCGGTGTTGTACGAAAAACCGCGATCGGTCGTGCGCTGCAACTTCGTGTGGAAACACACCGACTTGTGGATCAATTTCCCTTGGTCCGACCAGGGTCCAGTGGTGCAACGCGACGGTGTCGTGCTCGACGCCTGAGCGTCGCGAACACCGTTCTTCTTCAGCGAACTGTCACTCAAAAAAGTCGCGAATGACCGTCAAGGCCGCATTGCGACCGCTCGAGCCCCACACACCAGCTCCAGGGAACGTCGCAGCGCCCGTGAGATACAAACCTTTGATGCTTGTTCGGTAGCGGGTCAGTTCTTGTGGTTTTCCGAAGAACGCCGCAATTGGCCCCCCGGCGAAGCTTGTCGCGTGCCCGCGGGGTAGATGAAAGTCGCTCTCGTAGTCCAGCGGTGTGACGGCACGCCACGTCTCTATCGATGACATGAATCCGGGTTGGACGAGCGTGGCGAATTGGTCGAGCCAGCGCTGAGGCTCAGTTGAATTCGGCCAACCCCCGTTCAGGGCATAGGGCGTGTACAGCGCCTCGAGACTGAAGACATGTCGCCCAGGAGGAGCAAGAGTCGAATCGATCGTGGAAGGAACGTTCACTAGCAGTGCCATACGCGGCATGGTCTGGCCGTTTGCGAGCAGTTGTGCGCCCCGGTGCAGTTCGGTCGACGACGGGCTGATGACGGTGGTAGGTGCCACATCGTCGCCGCCAAATTCCCGCATCATGTCCGTGTCGAGTCCCGTGAGCTTCGGTAACTCGGTGATGACTGCGTCGATCTTCGACTCGTATCCGTCTTGGAGTGGCATCTCTCGCCAACGATTGATCATTTTTGTCGCGCCAGGTGGTGGATGACGGAGCCAACGAACGAACGTGTCATGAGGACTGCACGCCGACACGACGACACGAGCCGTGACTGTGGTGTTGGCGCTCATATGAACCGAGCCCACGTGGTCTCGTTCGCAGTTGATCGCAACGACTCGTGTGTTGAGTCGCAACACGCCGCCGCTACCGAGAAAGGGCGACAAGATGGCCTCTGGAACCTTCCCGCTCCCGCCGCGCGGTCGACCGACCGTGGACGCATGACGTAGCGCGTACGACATTGCTCCGAGCCCGGTCCCGGGAGTCTCCGGGGACACACCCCACACCACCGGACCTTCGACAAGCGCAGGACCGATCACCGAGTCGTCATCGAAATATTCCCGCAGTACGGCAGCTGCCGACATTCGGCTGTATCGAAGAAGCGCCGGAACCCCTCGTCCTCCGCGTCGAGCAACCGTTGCGAGCAGACCGCTTCTCGAAGGAGGTCGGGCGGCGGCATCAAGGACGAGACGTGCCAGTGGCACCATAGTTCTCGCATATCTTCGATATCCATCGACCGCGTCGGGGTGCACACGATTCAGTGCATCGAGAGTTCGGTCGACATCTTTGTAGATCGGCCAGAACCGTTGCGTCGACCAGTCTCCGTTTATCTGAGCTGGTTCGACGTCGATGTAGTCAAGACCGTGCTCTGTCAGACGAAGTTCATCTGACACCGGGGTGGTGCGAAACGTGAGATGGTCACAATTGCAGATGTTCGCCACCGTGCCGGCGAACATCTCGCTCGCTGCGGTTCCGCCGACCATGTGTCGAGCTTCGACGAGAAGTGTCGACACTCCATGTCTGGCCAGATACGCCGCCGTGATGAGGCCATTGTGTCCGGCACCGATCACGACCGCATCAAAGTCGGTTTGTCGGTGCTTCATGGTCTCATTGAACCACTCAGATAGGTTGAGGTCATGACTCTCCGAGAATTCGGAAATCTTCGTGGCCCACAGGTGTCACAACTGTTGACCTCAACGTCGATATTGGTGCTGCCCGTAGGTGCCATCGAGCAGCACGGCCCCCATTTGCCGTTGAACACCGATCTGGTCGTCGCAGACGCAGTCGCACAGGCCGCAGTCAGCCGAGTGGGCGACAAACTTGACTGCTGGCTGTTGCCGTCTATCACGGTGTCAAAATCGAACGAGCACGCGTGGTCTGCGGGAACTTTGTGGTTGTCTGCGAGGACACTGTTGTCGGTGCTGGAAGACCTCGGTCGCAGCGTGGCCACGACGCCCGCTCGAAAATTGGTCTTTGTCAATGGTCATGGTGGAAACAGCTCGTTGCTGGCAGTGGCGAATCGCGAGTTGCGCTTGAAATACGGATTACAGACCTTTCTTGCTCATCCGCACATGCCAGCCGACCAAGGTGGAACGTCGGCATCTGTCGAGTTAGGTATGGGTATACACGGTGGCGATGATGAGACCTCGGTGATGCTGCACCTTCGCCCAGAGCTTGTCGACATGAACCTCGCGGTACGACGCGTACCCGAGAAGTTGGCGGCGAACAAACACGTCCGATTCGGGGGCTCAGTGTCGTTTGGTTGGCTTTCCAATGATTTTCACGCCGACGGACACATAGGCGATCCCACCAGAGCAAGTGCAGAACGCGGCAAGGTGCTCTTTGATGGGGCAGTCGACAATTTGTGTACGGCGCTCGAAGAGATCCGCGAATTCGATTTCGGTCGTTAGAACGACAATGGGGCGGACACCGAAGTGTCCGCCCCAGGTCACGAGTGCCGTGACTCTCAGTTGTCAGGGAAGCGCAATCGACGTGTCAATGAATTCGTTCGTGACGATGTCGGCTGGCGTCAGCCCTTCTTTGACCTTTGCACCGGTGGCGGTGTAGATCGGTGTTGCCTTCTCGATGAACGCTGTGACGCGGTCGAGGTCGAAGGATCCGAGGACACCATCGGGGCTGTTGGCCACGAGATTGTCTTCTTGCATCTTTGCGACAGCTGCCGCAGCCTGACCTGCGTCATAGGCCCAGCCGTTGTTGTACTGCTGGACGAGATCGAGAACGAGCGCATTGGCACGATCTGGACTTGCGATGTACTCACGCTGTGACTTCTGGATTGCAGGGACGAGGAGTGGCCAGCACGCCTTGTTCGCTTCGAAGCTCTCCATCGTCGCGCCGATCGACTGCGCATAAGCAGTCCAACCTGCATCGTGGATGTACTGGTAGGCAACCGGCTTTTTCCAGTCCGCCAGCACTTCTTGGTAGAAGTATGGCTCTGACGTACCGAAGCCCTGCTGGGCGTCCTTGCCACCAGCAGCGATGAAGTTCGCAGGTGTTCCGTCGTATGTTCCGTCGGCCTGGTCTTTGTCGACGATTCCGGCTTCAACGAGGTAGTCCATGTAGGCGGCACCGTCGAAGTAACGAATCTTGACCTTGTCAGCCTTGAGGTCAGCGACTGTCTTCGCATTCGGGTAGGTCGCTGGATCCCACATGATGATCTGCGGGTTGATGTTGAAGGGCGCGACCATCGTCATCGAGGGCTTCTCGACCGACTGCGAAACCGCTTCATCGGTGCTGATGAATCCAGCGGTGATTGCCGGGTCTTGGTACATCATGGCCAGTGGCGACTGATATCCAGTGGCAGGGCCACCTGCACGCACTTCCACCTTGACGCCGGTGTCTTGTCCTTCGACCACTAGTGGGCCACTGACCGACAGCTTCTCAGTGTTGACCGTGTAGCCCTCGCCAACGAGGTTGTACAAGAAGCCGTGCTCGGCCTCTGGGTTCCAGTCGGTCTGGAAGACGACTGTTTCAGGGCAGGAACCTGCGAGGCTCACACCTTCACCAGCTGCTGCTGTGGTGTCGGTGCTCTCTGCTGCCGCAGTTGTGTCCGTGCTTGAACCATCGTCGCCACCACAAGCAGCAAGCGTGAGCAATGCTGCAAGGGAAGCTCCGAAGAGTGCTCTCTTATTCATGTATGTGTGTCTCCTGGTTGTTATGTGGTGTTGGTGGTGTGAGCTCATGTGCCCCTCGTGGTGATGTGCCACTTCCCGACGGCACGCTTCGCGAGCCAGCCAAAGAAAAGGAACACCACCAGACCTAATGCGCTTGCAAGAAGAATCGCCGCGATCAACTCTGGTCCCCAGAGTCGCGACCGATAGACGTCGATCTGCGCGCCGATTCCGACGACGCCACCTTGACGGAAATAAAAGTCACCGACGACAGCACCGATGACGGCGAGACCTGCGGAGATGCGTAACCCAACAAAGATGTTCGGCAGTGCAGCTGGAAACTGGAGTTTTGTCAACCGAGTCCAAGACGATGCGCCTTGGAGGGTGAACAGTTCGTGCTGACTCTTGTCTGCTGAAAGCAGACCGAACAAGGTGTTGCTGACGATCGGGAAGATAGATATGAGTACGACCACGAGAAGTCGTTGGTTCATGGTTCCGTCGATGATCGCTCTGATGAGAGGAGTGAGAGCAAGAATCGGAGCCGATTGGATGGCGACGAGGTATGGCCAAGTAGCTCGTTCCAACCAGCGTCGCGTGCTCATTGCGACGGCAAGTGCCATTCCCACGAAGATGGTGATGACAAGTCCGATGAGTGCCACCTTCGCCGAATCCCACAGCGACATGAGAATCGGTTGCAGTCCGCGTCGCTCTCCGCTGCGCCACACGAAGAAACCCTCCGAAATCACGCGATGGGGCGGAGGGAGCAAGAAACGCTTGTGAGATGGTAGGAGCACCATCGAAACGAGATACCAGACTCCGATGAAGAGACAGAACGTCACGAGCGGTCCGACCAAGTCCGATGCACGGTTCTTGTCACGGGTGTCGGGTGCCACATCGTCCAGTCGAGCGCTCGGTGGGGTCGCGGGGTCTAGGGGCACTTGTGCGGTCGAACCTTGAAGAGTGCTCACTGGTGCGCCCCTCTCAGTGCATGAGACACCTGACCGCAAAGCTCGGCGAACGCTGGCTCGTAGCGAAGGTCGTGTGTGCGCGGATAGGAAAATGGCACCTCGAAGACGTCTGTGATGCGACCGGGTCTTGAAGACATCACAAGAACCTTCGTCGACATGTAGACCGCTTCAGTGATGGAGTGGGTGATGAACAGGCCCGCGAAGCCTTCGTGTTGGAAAAGTCTCAGCAACTCATCGTTGAGACGTTCGCGAGTGATCTCATCGAGCGCTCCGAATGGCTCATCAAAGAGAAAAACTTTTGGTTTCATCATCAGCGAACGGGCGAGAGACGCGCGCATCTTCATTCCGCCTGATAATTGCCGCGGGTACTTGTCCTCAAAAC
>DAIOTI010000055.1:6243-8311 GCA_036752105.1 Ilumatobacteraceae bacterium
AAACCGTTCAGTCCGACGAGTTCAATCGCCTCTGCGCATGCAGTCGCTCGTTGAGACTTGTCCATCTTGTGCAGCTCGGCGATGAGTTCGACATTTCGACGTACTGTCCTCCACGGCATGAGGGTCGCGTCTTGGAACACGAACCCAATCGAGTCTCGATCGACGTCGCAATGTCCGCCCGTGCTCTTTTCGAGATTCGATGCAATGCGAAGAAGGGTGGACTTGCCACAGCCCGATGGTCCGACAACCGTCACAAACTCGCCTGGTCGTATTGAAAACGAGACATCCTCGAGAGCTCGTGTGCCGTCTGGGAATGTCATCGACACATGGTCAAATGACAACACCGCCGCGTTGTTTTGCGTCATAGGTGCATCGGACATGTTCCCTCCATCGAGAATCACAGCACTCGCACCTCCCACTGCACGGACACTAGAAGAGCCATGCAACGTGCGGGTAACGAATGTGTTTACTTTCTGTTTCAGAGTCTGCTGTGCAAGCGTTGCCCACGACGAATGACGATTCGTTCGGTGCTTTGCATGGCCAGTGCTTCACGAAGAGTGTGAGCCCTGATGAGGAGGAAATCTGCGGGGGCGCCTACTGAGATATCCACAGGAGCGACCCCCATGGCCTGTCGAGCGTTGGTTGTCACGGTATGAATCGCATCGTCCGTCAGAACGTGCCCGGCAAGAACTACGTACCCTGCGGTCTCCAATGGGTCTCCCTTGCCCAGTGGATTGAACGGGTCCTGCATGTTGTCTCCGCCTGCAGCGACGTTTACTCCGTGGGCCCTCAAGAGCGACACCGGTGTCAGCCCTCGAGGGACGTGCGTGGTCCTGTCGCGGCCTTGGAGGTACAAGTTGGTCAGTGGCAACGTGATGACACTGATGCTTGCCGCAGCGACCTTGTCGGCGATGCGGTGTTGCGCGTCCTCTGGCTGTACGCCTAGCGAGACACAGTGACTGGCTGCGACAGCGACCGTCGATCCGGTCGACAGTTTTAGGTCTGCGCAGTGCTCCAGGTCCGATGAGTCGAGTCGAGTGTTCTCGTCGGCATGGAGGTCGAGTGGAACTCCGGCTTCGCTCGCGAGTTCGAAGAGCAATCGAAGGGCACCTGCTGGATCATCATCCAGGTGAGGGCAACCGCCGATGACGTCGACTCCGGCAGCGATGGCTGCTCGCGCCAATGCCCGGTTGTCTGCTCCACGTGCACCTGTGAGCGGCCATCCGATGAGCGCTGCAACTTGCATGTCGATGATGCTGGAGCTCTGACCTTTCACTTCGAGTAAGGCATGCACATTGCTCAAGCCAGAATCGACTGTGGTGTCAGCGTGCGATCTAATTGACTGAACTCCGCGTGACGACATCAACTGAGTCGCACGCGTGGCTCGTTCAACAGTGTCACCGTATGTGAGGCTCTCTCGGGCAGCCTCGATTCCATTGATCGCACCCATGAGATCTCCGGTTGGATTATCGATGCGCTCGGACAGAAAAGCCTTGTCGAGGTGAGCATGGGGTTCCACAAGCGACGGGAGGGCGAGATATTCACGACCATCAATGAATCCCTCAGTCTGACGCGAAGCAACAGGCGTCGACTTTTTGATGTCGACGATGATTCCGCCCGACATCGCTATGTCAACGACGTCTCCAGAAATCAGCCGTACGCCGTGAACTACGCCGTCCGCCGAGCTCGAGGGCGAGTTCACGTCGGCGCTGATTCTTGCGAGAAATCCGAGCGAGGCCACATGCCTCGTGTCATCAGTACGTCACGGAGTGCACGAATGTCGTCACTCATGATGCCGTCGACTCCGAGGTCGATGAGACGGGCCATCTCCAGAGGATCGTCGACTGTCCACACATGGACCAACAAGCCGATTCGATGGGCAGTTTCCACGAAACTCTTGGTGACTAGCGGAACTGGCCCCTGTTTGACAGGCACTTGTGCGACATGTGCTGACAATCCGGTAGCTAAGCGATCATGAGACTTTGTGGCAGCGAGAAGGCGCGCGACACCACGTGGACCAAGTGATGTGCAGACGTCTTCTCCCAGAGACATTCGAACTTGGTTGAGC
>DAIOTI010000056.1:0-8190 GCA_036752105.1 Ilumatobacteraceae bacterium
TGATAGTGCGGCTCGTTGTCGAAGCAATCGAATCGCAGGTACTCGACTCGATCGGCACTGCCGAGCACATGCAAGCTGGCACCTCCATCGAGGATGTTGTGACTGTGGTCGATGCCGTCCGACCGGCCCTGGACCTCTTCGTTCTTGATGATCGCGTCACGCGTGAGGTTCCGCGCCTCGACCACGAACGTCACGGGACCCGCACCGACCTCGACAGAGTTTGACCAGACGATGGCAATCGGCATGACCGTGTATTCGCGACCGAGCATGTACGCCTCGACCCCACTCGGCTGGCGGCCGCCACTAGCGCTTGTTCCCTGATTCGACATGCCTTGAGAGTAGTCGCAGGTGTTGCCCACCCGTCGGGGTACTACTACGGTTACACCGGACAGATCAGGTCGTTCGCACCGAATCGTGGGGTACGGGCGGCGACTTGCGAGGGGGAATCATGAGCGACGAACGTCTCATTGTCATCTCAGCCGACGGTCACGCGGGCGGCGACATTCTTGACTACCGGCCGTACTTGGCGAGCAAGTGGCACGACGACTTCGACGCATGGGCGAAGGACTTCGTGAATCCCCACGAAGACCTTCACGGTGACCTTGGTAAACGTAACTGGGACTCAGACCGGCGCATGCGCGACCTCGAAGAGGATGGCCAAGCAGCCGAAGTCATCTTTCCGAACACTGTGCCACCGTTCTATCCGAATTCGACACTCACTGCACAGCCCCCGACGATGACGCGCGAGGACCAAGAGCGTCGTTGGGCCGGCCTGCAAGCACACAACCGTTGGCTCAAAGATTTCTGTAATGCGTATCCGGGTCGTCGCGTCGGTATTGCCCAGGTCAACTTGCACAACATCGAAGAGTCAGTGAAAGAAATCCGCTGGGCCAAAGAGAACGGACTCACCGGTGGAATTGTTCTGCCAGGAACTCCCCCGGGCGGAGATCTACCGCAACTGCACGAGCAGTACTACGAGCCGTTGTGGCAGGTGTGTGAAGAGTTGTCGATGCCGGTGAACCATCACACCGGGTCAGCAGCACCACCGATGGGTCCAGAGCCAGTCGACGCCATCATGTTCTTGCTCGAAGTGTCGTGGTATGCGCACCGCGCGTTCTATCAATTGATTCTCGCTGGCGCCCTTGAACGTCATCCGAACCTGCAATTGGTGTTCACTGAACAAGGAACCGGTTGGGTGCCACAAGAGCTGATGCGCCTCGACTACATGTTCGATCGCATGAGCCAGCCGAACGGTTCGCAGGAGTCTCGCTGGGGTGAAGAAGTCATGGGCGACCTGACCTTGAAGCCGAGCGAGTACTGGCAGCGGCAGTGTCACATTGGAGCAAGCTTCATTCGACCGATGGAGGTCGGCTTGCGCCACATGGTCGGTGTCGATCGCATCATGTGGGGAAGTGACTATCCGCACAAGGAAGCGAGCACTCCTTACTCTCGCGAAGCAATCTCACTCAGTTTCGCCGGAGTGCCACTTGAAGAAACCAAGATGATGCTGTCGGGAAATGCCGCACGTTTGTACGGCTTCGACCTCGACTTCTTACGTCCGATAGCCGATCGCATCGGACCGAGCGCAGCTGAGGTCTTCGCCGGACTTCCGCCACGTGTGGCTCCGAGAGACGCCGACAAGTGCCCCGCATTCATCGGCTACGAGTTCGCTGCCTGACCGAGCGCACCGCGACCGACGCAGATATTCGACACCATATTCACAACCAGCACACGCACAACTAGAAGGACAACGACATGGCAAAGACGACGCTCACAACGGCAGATTTTGCAGAGAACGATCCGTACCTCATCATCGCGGCAGACAGTCATGCAGGTCTGCCGACTGCGCAGTACCGGCCGTATCTCGAGCAGAAGTACATGCCGCAATTCGAGGAGTTTCTCACGCAACAGAAAGAACTCATCGAAGCATCAACTCGCCTCGGCGTGCGCGACGAAAAGTTCGCGAAGAATTGGTACGAAGAACACGACGACGAGTTAGCTGGCGGATGGGACGCGATTCGCCGTGACCAAACTCTCGACGCTGACGGTGTCGCCGGCGAAGTGGTGTACCCGGATGCAGACGCTGTCGAATCACGAACAGCAGTTCCGTTCGGTGCCGGACTCGGACTCTCCGGCGACCTCGACCCAGAGCTCGGACTAGCCGGTGCGAAAGCTCACAACCGTTGGCTTGCCGACTTGTGCTCGGTCAGTCCCGAGCGTCGTTGTGGTGCAGCACTCGTCCCGATCACCGGAAAAGTGGAAGATGCACTTGCCGAGATCACGTGGGCAAAGGAGCACGGCCTCGGTGCCATCATGATTCCGGCTCGTTGGTGCAACCAGACTCCGTATCACGATCGCCGTTACGACCCGATCTGGGCGATGTGCCAGGAATACGACATGCCGATCGTGACTCACTCTGGTTCTGCCCCGCGCGAAGAATACGGCGATCATCTCGGCATCTACGTGAGTGAAGTCACGTGGTGGCCCGCACGTCCGATGTGGTTCATGTTGTGGTCAGGCGTTTTCGAGCGTTACCCGCGACTCAAGTTCTGTGCCACCGAGGGTGGATGCTGGTGGTTGCCACAGTTGTTGTGGTTCTGGGACCGTCTCTGGATGGGTCAGAAGGGTTCAGAGAAACTCGGGTCAGGGGCATTCAAGGGCAAAGTCGAGATGTTGCCAAGTGAGTACATCGACCGCAACTGCTTCACCGGTCTTGCCAATGTGAAGCGTCGTGAACTTGGTCAGCGATATGAAATCGGAATTCAGAACATGCTGTGGGGCACCGACTTCCCGCACCCAGAGGGAACTTGGCCCCGCACTCACGAGTGGCTGAAGAAGACTTTCTTCGACATCCCGATCGACGAAACTCGCGTGATGCTCGGTTTGTCAGCAGGTGACGCATTCGGATTCGACATGGTCGAGTTGCGGAAGATTTCAGAGAAGGTCGGCCCGACTCCGGAAGATCTCGGACAGCTCGGTGACGGAAAGACCGCCCAAGCACTGATTGACAAGTGGGAGCCCGTGAAGAAAGTCGGTCGTCATTGGCTGACCGGCCACGATTTCTCCGTCATCGGAGACATCTGACCCGATCCACGACGTGCCCGGAGTGGGAATCGAACCCACAAGGTGTTGCCACCCGGGGGGTTTAAGCCCCCTGCGTCTGCCAGTTCCGCCATCCGGGCCAAGAACACTGATCAGGCTACGCGTGGTACGCCGATGTCGGCGCTGCGGTCGTTGACGTGCGTCGTTGCCGTGAGTTGCACCGTGAAGTGAAGCATTGACCGCCAGAGAAGTGTTCGCACTCGATCGGCCTCAGGTGGCGTGAGGTTGTTCAGCACCACCACACCTTCGATCATGTCGCTCACGGCCGCAGTGAAGGGGCGGTCGGTGAGACGAACAGCAACTACCCCACCGACACCACCTGGCGCTCGCCTGACCGTGCGGTCGACCCCGATGACTCGAGGAGGACAGCGAAACCCCGGCACTACGAGCCCGGCAGCATGCACCGCGTCGGAGAGGACGCGTGCCGCCGAGGCGAAGTGGGTGGTGGTGGGCGTTGTCATGACCGGTCATCTTCTCAAAAGGGTGTGACACGGTCGGTCTAGCGTGCGAACGTGAGTTCATCTGACGCCATCACGAACGTCTCCGACTTGAACCCCATACAACGAAGCGTGTTCGACGCATTACGCGTCCCCGAAGGTTGGACCCCACTTCCCGACACGTTGGTCGAACAACTCGAGGCAGAGCTCACCTCCGGACTTGCAGCACTCGACACTGTGTTCACACGCGACGAACCGTTACGCGTGACAAAACGAGCGATGGCCACCATCCACGGGTGCGAAACACACCATGTCGAGGAAAAGAAGTCAGCCTTTGCGTGGAGTCTGCCCACCGTTCGTGGAACCGTGGCACACAAAGCAATCGAGTTGTTGCTCAACTGGCGTGGCGATCCTGTGCCGGCACTTCTTGCTGACGCAGCCATCGAGAGCCTCATCAACAACCCTCGTGAGAGCGCCGGAATCTTCCTTGCCCAGCTGCCAGACAGTGACCTAGCTGAACTTCGCGGAATGATCGTCGATACCGTCACCAACTATCTCGAGAGCTTCCCACCCCTGAAACCACAGTGGCGTCCGGTGGTCGAACATTCAGCCCGCTACACCATGTTCGATGAATCGATTGTCTTTTCATCTCGTGCCGACCTCGTCATCGGCACTGCAGGTCGCAAGGTGCTCATTGACTTGAAGACCGGCCAACTCACCCCCACCCATCGCGACGACCTGCGCTTTTACGCACTCGTCGAGACTTTGCGATCGCGTCAACCTCCACGCTCGCTCGCCAGTTTTTCTCTCGATGCTGCACGTCTCGATGTCGAAGAAGTGAGTGAAGGACTACTACGGGCCGCAGTGCGACGAACCATCGATGGTGTCACGCTCATGGCAGATCTCGTCACAGAGCGACGTGAGCCCACTCGACGTGCAGGTTTCCAATGTCGCTGGTGCCCTCTCAACGACTCGTGCGAAGAAGGAGTGAGCTTTCTCACTCGAGCAAGTGGAGACGACGACTAAGTCAGTTCGCCACCACGAACGCGTGGCGACATGAACGCCACTGGCACCCCAAGGCCGGTCTCCGCGCGAACCGACGAGATGAATCGCCCCGTCTGCACGGCTGGCTTCGGCACCGACATCACATCAGGCCCCATCGAAGCAGCAAAGTCCGAGATGTCGTCGACGACGACCACGAATCCCCACAACCGCGCACCAGCGTGAGAGATGTGCGGGCCAGACACAACTTCAATGACCGTGTTGTCGACCACATGAAAGCCTTGCGACACACCACGACCTGCATCGCGCACCCTGCGAAGTGGCGCACCAAGCGTCGCCTCAACCGCCTCGCTCGTGCGGGCAAGATTGTCAGTGTTCAGCACAACGTGATCGATGGCGACAAAACGGTCGTCACCGAAGTTGCTCGGCGCAGAGACGAATTTGGTGTCAACACCATCGACGGACACATGGTCATCTCTCGCCGTCTCATTGCCACCTACGGAAGGATTCGTGAAACCCCAGGCACACATTCCGTCACACGTTGTCGACACATCGATTGCGACTCCTGCGACCACAAGAGGTTCGGATGTGCCGGCCCCGAAAAGGGACTGCCAACGTTGCGAGGAACCGCCCACTGTCAGCGCAGCGAGTCGGAAAGATCCGCTAAGAAGCGTCAGCCTCTACCCATGTTCGGGCGCTTGCCGTGATTGGCCTTCGAGCGGCGCATCCGCGCCTTGCGCTTCTTGGTCTTCTTCGACATAAGGATGTGAGGCTATCGGCAGAAGCACCCATTCCGCCGGGTCAGATTTCTCGGACAGTGACCGGAAATGGACAGCCTCAGGGCTGGCGCCACCGATTTCGCGACTCAGTTGGACTCGTCGTGCACGTGTAGGACCGACCGTTGTATGTGCCGCGTGCTCCACCCGGAGCACAAAAGGCGCCTGGTCGCGACACCACAGCACCGTTGTCGACAACAGAGGGCTGAGCGGTGGCAACGGGGACGCTGGTCGCCGGAGTAGAGACCGGAGCTACGACGAGAGCCGTGGTAGCAACGACAGGTCTCGCGACTGTGGTGGTGGGTCGACCAGCGCGAATGGGAACGGTCGTGGTTGGAGATACCGATGCGAGTCCCCCAACCGGCACGATCGGGGCGACTGTCGTACGTGCACACTCGTTTTGCAATAGTTTCCGCACTCGACCGGCCTCGCTCTGGTCCATCGACAGGCCCCAACGAGCTTTCACGGCCACCCATCGACCGAGGTAGTCGCACCAATAACCCCTGTTCGGTGGAAGCCAATTCGACGGATCGCGATCTCCTTTGCTTCTGTTCACCGAATCGGTGACGGCCATCAACGAACGTGGATCGGTGAGATCATTCGCAAAGCGCTGACGCATGCTCGCAGACCACACATGCGCGCCGCTGTCCCATGCTTCTTTCAGTGCGACCACATGATCAATGTCAATGTCAGAGGGATCGGTGAGCTTCCTCGCGTCGTAGGGTGAAGACCAGTCTCCGGCGATGACTTTGCACCCGTATGCATCGACTTGCGCCTTACTCGAGCTGTCACGAATGAGCACCTCCTCACGGGTGTCACATCCGTCAGAATCTTCGTCGACCCAGTGCTTGAAGTACTCACGCTTGTATCCGGACTTCACTTCAGCAACGACAGGAATTGTCAATGCCAGGTCGTATGCAGAGAGGGACGCACTGCGCACGATCTGCGGGCCGGATGAAGCTGCTGTTTGCGCGACGACGACCGATACTGCGATGCCGACAGCACCGAACACCAGGGCGACGTTATGACGAGATGACTTTGGGCGCATTGTCATATCCGGTGTTACCGCTCCAGCCCGGACCTTTGCGCAAAGTGACGGTGTCGATGTTGAGTGGCTTGTTGCACGCATCACAGACAAGCACAGGCGAGAAGGTTGCGCCACAATCGTCGTGAAAGGTATTCAAAGCAGGACGACCGTCCATGAGCCACTTGTCGCCCCACGCCTTGATAGACGCGATGGTGGCATAGAGGTCGCGGCCCATGTCGGTGAGGTGATACTCGTAGCGTTTCGGACGCTGGCTGTATTCGACCTTTTCGAGCACACCTTTGTCGACCAACCAACTCAGACGGTCGGACAAGATGTTGCGTGCAATTCCCAGATCGGATTGCAGCGCCTCGTACCGGTTGTGACCCACCATGATTGCGCCGATGATGAGTGGGGTCCACCACTCGCCGATGACATCGAGTGCCCTTGCCATGCCGTTGTTCAGGTGAGAGACGCTGGTTCGTTTCATCGCCCTCGACCATAGACCGAGAGTGTGTCTTATTTAAGAATTTGAGATCTCGCCATTTAGGGAAATGGGACCGAGAGCTTTGGGCACTAAAACGTCCCGCCGGTCGAGGCCACTGTGCCCGCCGCCGGCATGAGGTGGTCATCCATGTCGTCGATGTCAATGAAGATGCATTCTCCCGGGCACACCTCGGCGGCCTCGAGCACTGACACCACGTGGCGTGGTGACACGGCAGCGAGGCTCCCTGACCCACCGGGATCGTTCAGTATCTCCCCGCGCTCTGCCACGTATGCGATGCCGTCCTCTAGTTGAACGAACACGTCCGGACAATGGTCCACACAGAGACCGTCACCGGTGCAGAGGTCCTGGTCGATCCATACGCGCACGCCCTGACCGTATCGGCAAGTGGTCAGTCACCGCCAAGTCATGCTGGACGACCTGGGCTCGCTGCCGTCGTCAGAGAATCAGCGACAACACAAGGCATGTCATGAGACCCGCATTGCGCCACACGTCACGCCATCTCGGTGGCCGACGGCGCCGAGATCCGAAACACCCGCATGGCACCTCGTCTCCGAGATGTATGCGGCGCGCGAGATGAACCGTGAATGCACACAGCACCACCAGCGACGACATGAGCACCTCTCCAGTCGGGGGCAGCGTGATGAGCGCGACACCAAGTGCCACTTCTATTGCCGGAACCGACATCGCGACCACAAACGGCACGCCTTGGCTACTTGCATCGCTTCGCCACATCGACCAGGACATGGCTTTCTGCACACCGGCAAACAAGAACACCGCACCCACCAATGCAGCGAGCAACCACGACATCATGTGCCTTCGGAGGGATCAGCTGTCGAGCGGAAAATCGGCACTGACGACTTTGCCGCGAAAGAACACCATCGCCGAGTCAGTGTCTTCACCTAGGTCGAGATGTCGTACTTCTCCGACTACGAGGTAATGGTCACCGATTTCGGTGACGGAGTAAAGCGAACAGTCGATCCATGCGGTGACCCCACCAAGTATCGGGTTGCCACTCGGTGAAGCATTCCACTCGATTCCTTCAAACCGATTCTCAGATTCCTTTGCGAAGCGCCAACACAAGTCACTCTGCTGCGCAGCCAGAACATTCACACAGAAAGAACCTTGGGGCTCAATGAGCGACCATGTACGCGACGAGACGCCGACAAAAAATCCGACGAGAGGCGGCGCAAGCGACACAGATGCAAACGAGCCGATCGTGATGCCTTGGGGTTCCGCTGCCGCATCAAGGCCGGCGACGACCACCACTGAAGTCGGAGCGTGACCGAGGACGTGGCGAAAATGCTTACTGTCGATAGTGGCCACGCCGAAACAGTACTTGCT
>DAIOTI010000057.1:0-8154 GCA_036752105.1 Ilumatobacteraceae bacterium
TCGTGCGAGGTCGACAGCAGCCTCGGTGTGGCCGGCGCGCTTCAGCACACCACCTTGTCGTGCACGCAAGGGGAAGATGTGACCTGGCCGTGCGAACTCGGCGAAGCCGACCGTGCCATCGGCAAGTCCGCGCAGAGTGGCGGCACGATCAGCAGCGCTGATACCGGTTGTTGTTCCTTCGATGATGTCGACGGAGTCGGTGAATGCAGTGCGTTGACTTTCGGTGTTCTGCTCGACCATGAGTGGCAGACGCAACTCGTTGCAACGCTCCTCGGTGAGAGGTGCACACACGACACCACTCGTGTAGCGAACGATGAAGGCGAGTTTCTCGGGAGTGGCGAACTGTGCCGCCATGATGAGGTCGCCTTCGTTCTCACGGTCTTCATCGTCGACCATCACGACGATTTCACCTCGCGCGATGGCGGCAACGACGTCTTCAATCGGGGCAAAGGGGTGTTCGCTCATGATGTTGTTTCCTTTCGACGTTCGAGGATGACCTCGATGTCTTGGTCGAGAACTGTGATGCCGGCAAGTGCGCCACGCCACATGTCGTTGGCCGTGTGTGCCGGTAGTCCGTCAAAGGCGGGGAGTGCAGAAGAGTCCGCGCACAACACTGGTGCGACATGGAAGACGTAACGATCGACGAGCCCTTGTTCGTGGAACGAACGTGCCACTTTGGGGCCGGCTTCCACCATGAGGTGGATGTCGCCATTCGAACCACATTCATCAAGTAGTGCCTCGAGTGATTCCGACCACTGCGCACAGGGCTGCACTGCAGCATCAGTCGGTACTGTGCTACCAACACTTGTGAGCACGACGCGGCGCGGAGAACGACCATCCACATGGCGAACGGTCAGCTTGGGGTTGTCTGCGCGAATTGTTCCCATGCCGGTGACGATCACGTCAGCATCTGCGCGAAGTTCATGAACGCGGGTGCGTGCACGTTCACCAGTGATCCACTGACGTCCTGGGATCGTCGCGCATCCATCCATCGTCACGGCCATTTTCAATGTCACATACGGACGGTTTGTACGACGGTGGCAGATGTATGCAGCAAGTTGTTCGCGCACTTCGCTCGCGCACACGTCTGTGACGACATCAATGCCCGCATTGCGCAGTGCTGCATGGCCTTGTCCACACACCTTGTTGTCGGGGTCTTCGAGTGCCGTGACCACGCGAGTGATTCCTGCATCGATGATCGCCATGGTGCAGGGGCCCGTGCGACCTGTGTGCGAGCACGGCTCGAGAGTGGAATACAGGGTTGCATTCACGGTGGAGTGACCACGCTGTCGGGCAGATTCAAGGGCGACAATCTCTGCGTGGGGTCCACCCGGCTCAGAAGTAGAGCCCTCATGAACGGAACCATCGGCGCACACCAGCACAGCTCCGACCCATGGGTTCGGACGCGCGCGGGTGCGCGCGGTCTCGGCCATGGCAATGGCACGACGCATGAGCGTCTCGTGGTTGTTCATGTTGTGTCCTTGCTCCCATCCGGACTGTGACCGTCGGCCTCAGAATTTCACTGAGTCGGCCCCGCCACTTTCGTGACGGGGTTCGCGGGCTGTAACCGCCGGTTGGGACTTTCACCCGACCCTGCAAGGGGTGTGTTGTCGGCAGAAGAATCTGCCAAGGGAGAGGCTAGGACCAGGGGTTCTTGACCAGCAACCCGAGCGTGTGACGCCAGAAGGAAATCAGCTGCTCCGGGTCGTCTTCGATGCCCATCGCGGGCCCGAAGATGAGGGCACCGAACATGAGGGCCGAGGACAGCTGCGCCGCCCGAAGAGCATCTTCGTGGCTGAGTCCAAGGGCGTTCTCGAGATTCGACGCCATCGCATTGATCACCGGTCGGTCTGGAATCTTCAATCGCTCGGTCTCGCCCTCGAGTGCCAGCCATGCGTTCAACTTGATGAGTTGAACGAGATCTTCATCAATGATCGCCGCAGGCGAAACAAAATCTTGCTGGTGCGCACCGATGCGACTGGCGATGCTTCGTGTGAGGTAGTCGCGCATCGCGATGAACAACTCTGTCTTGCCACCGAACCAGGTGTGTACAAAACCGTGGTTGATGTCTGCACGTTCTGCGATGTCGCGAACGCCCACCACGGAGAACGGTTGCTGGCGAGTCAATTCGATGGCGGCGTTGATGAGCCGAAGTTCTCCTTCGGCACGCGACACGGGGGAGCGCCGCTTGCCCTTCTTGGGCGTTCCCGGTGCCTTTCGCGCTCCTTTGACAGGTGCCTTCTTCGTTGCAGCCTTGCGCGGGGGTGCTTTCTTCTTTGCCGCCACGGCGTCAACTTAGCGGCAGGGGTTTCGCTGAAAACCCTTCACTAGACAAAAGAAGCAGTCCTTAGGTGTCCAGTAATAGTCGTTGACTGTTCGTGCTACCTTGTGGGAATGCGTCTCACCAAGTTCCTCGCAACAGCCGCTGCACTTGCAGTCACATCATTGGCAACTCTCGTTGTTCAGCCAGCATCTGCAGTCGGGCCGACGACTCTCTATGTCGCGCGAACCGGCTCAGTGGGAAATGGATCGAGTTGCTCATCTCCCGGATACGTGGGGGCCACACATGTCGCAATTCAAGCTGCACTTAATGCCGCCAGCACCGGGGACACGGTCTACATATGTTCTGGCACGTATGCCATCTCAACTCGCCTCGAGATTACTAAGACACTTACTTTCAGAGGAGCGAGTGCAAAGACCACGAAGTTAGACGGTGGTGGAAACACGCAGATTCTCATCATCCAGGATGCCGCATTGAATGACAATGTCTCAGGTGATGAAATCACGGCGTCGGTTGAGAATGTGACATTCCAGAACGGTTACGCGTTACCCCTCAATAACACGGAGTGCGATGACGGCAACCGTTGCGGTGGGGCGATATTTGTGGAGAACGAGAGTCGTATCAACATCGACAATGCTCACTTCTACAACAATAAGGCTGATTTTATAGGTGGTGCAGTTGCCCGCTTCATGGGCAACTACCAGACTGTTCCGTCGACAATCAATAACTCCTCTTTTGAAGCAAACTTGGCAGGACTTGATGGTGGTGCAATTGCGACTCTGTTCGGCTTCGATTTGACGATTAATCGCTCCACATTCTTTCAGAATGGTCTACTGCCAACAAACATGGCACGCAGTGGTGCAGCAATCATCGCAAACTTTGCAAATGCGACGGTGAATGACTCCACCATCGTTGACCACGATGCACCTGCCGGAATCACTGCCCTCTACGGAGACATCACAGTGAATCGCAGTGTTCTGGCGCAAGCTTCAGGAAGCACCACGACTGTTTGCAATGGAAGCCAAACAGTGTCCGGTGCTCGCGCAAATCTCGTGACCGACAACAGTTGTGGCGTGACACAATCGAAAGCAGCCGCTGGGGCAGGAAACTCAGCGGTTGTTTCGTTGAGTGACTTGAAGTTGGGGTCCTTTGACTTCAATGGTTACTCGACGAAGTCGTTTCCGCTTTTGAGTGGGAGTGCCGCACTGAATCATTGGACCGGTTGTACTGGGAGCGATCAGGTAGGTGTTTCTGTTCCTCAGGGTTCATCATGCGACGTGGGGGCAAGTGAACGGTCGGCCAGTCAGTCACTCAACTCCGTTGATGTCTCGACATGGTCATACGGTGGAAGCACTCTCTACCGCAATCTTGGATCAAGTGTTGCGCTTGTGAGTGCGCCAACCGATGCAGCAGGACAGGGAGTGACCTACTCATCTCAAACAACTGGTGTGTGCACCGTGAACCAAACGTCAGGTGCATTGACGTTGGTATCTGATGGAACATGCACATTGACTGCGAGTTCAAGTAACCATCTTCTTAGAGATCAATCAAGTGCAGACAAGTCAGTTACGGTTGCGGCGACCGCCCCCACCACTACTACGACGACAACGACTACAACTACGACGACGACTGTGCCGCGATCGACATCAACAACTGCTGCGCCAACGACTACTGCTGTTCCAGTGACGACTACGAGCGAAACTGCGCCTACAACGACGGTGTCTTTTGGACAAACACAGATTGCGCGTGTGGTGACCTCGACGACAACTGCTGATCGTGTAACTCAGTCAACTGTCGCGTCGACGACGACAACCACTGCGCGTCCGGTGGCAACGACTGCTGCAACTACGACGACAACGACGGTGCCTGAAATTGCCGAGGCTGCACCTGGCGAGGCTGCGATCTTGGTGGGGGGTGAGCCAGTCGAGTCAACAGTCACGCGCAGCAACGATCAATTGGTGATCGCAGCTGGCGACATGTCGGCGACGATTTCTGGTGTCACAGCTGATGGTGCGGTTGCGCCGCTCGACAATGACGGGAACATTCGGTTGAGCGAAGGTGACCAGATTCAGGTCGAAGCATCAGGGTTCGCACCGAACTCAGATGTCGAGGTGTGGTTGTTCTCCACACCGACTCTTCTCGGCACGGTCACAGTGAATTCTGAGGGTGCGGCATCGGCGCAGTTCCCACTTCCACGCGGGGCCGAGAGCGGTAATCACCGTGTGGCGCTGAACGGAAAGAACGTCGCAGGAGAGGACGCATCGTTCGCGGTGGGCATCGTGATCGGCTCGGCATCTGGTGGTGTGTCGACAGCTGGAAAGGTTCTCATTGCGATTCCGATTGCTCTTGCTGTGCTGTTCGCGTTGGTCATCCCGGCAAGACGCAGACGTAAAATCCAGTTGGCGTAGTGTAAATCTCCGTGCCATCACACTTCGGATTTCGCCGCAGACGTAGTTCTGGGGAAGATGGCGCCGGCTGGATTTATGCCGACCTCTTTCTCGCGTTGACGATCGTCGGATTGGGTAGCGCCATCATCACATCCGGCATCGCACTGAGTTCCGGAACGCCTGCGGTCACCACCACGACTCTGCCGACGTTTCAATTGAGTTGTGCCGAGTTCGGAATCAAATTGCCGAACCAAGTCATGGAACGTGGCAAGGCGGCTATCGGTTCGGCGATAGAAAATGGCATTGCTGCCGAGATCAAGGATCGAGGCTGGACGGCAGATCAAGCCAGGCCAGGTCTGGTGATTCTTGCTGGGGGTTTCAGCTCTGATGAGCAGCCTGGCGAAGGCGATCAACGGGCACAAGGCAAGGTTCCGAGTGTGCGAAGTTCGACTCCACTCTTGAACGGAGTCGAGGTCCGAACGATTGGCGCCACTTCATTGCGTGTGGATGGCGAACGCGTCGGCGTCGGCGGGGCCGGCAGTTACGTACTCATCGTGTACTTGGTGTACAGCGGCGAGAAGCTCGAAGAGAATTGCGAAAAGTAGGGTAGGGAAGAGACTCATGTCGTTGGACACAATTTCAAACAAGGTTGCACTTCAGTCGATTGACCAGTGGCTGAAGGTGTCAAAGCAGAAGAACCATCTGAGCCCGGTGGTCAAAGAACTCATTGATGACATTCGTGACGAGCGCAACTTGGGATCGTGGTCTCGGGTCAACTTCATGCAATTGATTCCATTTCGCACAGAGACTCCGCGATTGCTGCACATTGTGCGAGCCGGCTGCCTCTTTTTGCCGATTCTTCTCACGTGGCTTGCCTTGTCACAGGTCATTGGTCCGTTTGCTCTGTATCTGCAGAATGTGCAGGCAAGTGCGAACTTTCTCTGGTTCTGGCAGCAAAACCCTGACAACTCCTTCTCAGACCTCTACGTGTTGAGCCACGTTGCTCTGACTGACGCTGCGGTTCTCGCTTTCTTGCTGGTACTCGCCATGCGCATCAGCTGGTGGGAAACGACACGTGAGGAAAAGATGGAGACCGTCTACGCAGACATGCTCTCCACTCTCGAGCGGTATTTCGCGCCGCACCGTTCCAACTAAACGTGACTGTCCACCCTGAAAATTTCACAGTCCACGAAGCATCGACGCGGGGTTTCACACAGGCGTTCATCCACGAGCGCTTGTCGGCTGACGCGCCGACGATTGTTTGTGTACACGGGTGGCCGGAGACCAAGCGCATTTTTTGGAAGGTGATCGCGCCACTACGCGACGCCGGATTCAATGTGATTGTGCCCGACCTTCGAGGTTTCGGTGACTCAGAGATAGCACCAGACGGTTTCAACGATGTCGCCGCACACGCGAACGACATTTTCACCCTGGTGCGTGACCACCTCGGATACGACAAGGTCGTGCTGGCTGGCGGCGACCTTGGTGGGCCGATCATTCAGCATCTTGCTCTTACGGAGCCTGAGTGGGTCGAGCGCATGGTGCTCTTCAACTCACCACTGCCATATGACAAAGCGACGATGTCACATCTCGACACGCGGCCACCACGTGCATCGATGGACTATTTCGTCCGCCAAGCAACCGATGCCGACGGACTTATCCGCGAATTGCCGACCGAGAGCTCGCGAATGAACTACATCGCCACGTTCTACACGTCGCGCTACTGGGCTCATCCGGGATCGTTCTCTGACGCTGACATCCAGTTCCATGTTGCGCCATTTGCCGACGCCTCAAAGTTGCGTGCCAGTTTCGCCAATTACGAGTCGTCGGTTCCAGGTACGCGAGTGTCCGCTCAAGTGAAACTCGGACCGAACCATCACACGAAGACCATGGTTCTGTTCGGACCGAGCGATCGTGTGCTGTATCCCGATTTCGACAAAATGGCCGCACTGGTGTTCACAGACCACGTTGGACCGTTCCTCCTGCGCGACTGCGGTCACTTTGTGCCGTGGGAAGCTCCGCATCAGTTCGTGTCAGGAGTCGTTGCGTTTTGTTCTGACCTTCTGCGTTAACCGCTCGCCGACGAGTCATTTTTGAGTCGCGCAGCAATCTCTCGGTCGCGTCGAATCACGTTGCGCACGACCACTGTTGCAATCGTTGCGACCGCAGCCAAGAGGATTGCAAAGACCAGCCACTGGAGGGCACCACCTCGGTCTCCGGCTTGCTCAGGTTTCTTGCCACAGTTCGGCTTTGGGAGCAGACCGATGCATTGGGATGGCTCTTCTTCGAGGTCGTAGACAAAAGTCGATTGTGACGCAGGCAACGTGGTGTCAGATGTGTCTTGATTTTTTGTCAGACCAGCACTCGCCTGCAGCGCATCGGTGAGGGGCATGGCAGTGAACAACATCGCAAGTGAGATGACTGCGAATGTACGACGAGTCGACATGGCTCCATCGTCACACGCCAACTAAGGTGAAACAAGTTATGAGCACGCACGACACCGTTCTTGTCGTTGATTTTGGTGCCCAATATGCCCAACTCATTGCACGCCGAGTGCGAGAGGCCGAGGTCTATTCAGAAATCGTCTCTCATCGGCTCTCGGCCGCTGAGATCGCAGCGAAGAGGCCGAAGGCGATCATTCTCTCGGGAGGGCCGAAGAGCGTTCATGTCGAAGGCGCTCCCACACTCGATCCCGCCGTGTACGACCTCGGAATTCCGATTCTTGGAATTTGCTATGGCTGCCAGTTGGTCGCCCAGCAACTGGGGGGAGGCGTCGAACGCGGTGGAAGAGGCGAATATGGCCGAGCCACACTCACGCGAACCGCCTCAAGCAATCTCTTGCCCGATGTCATGGGTGAGTCCAGTGACGTCTGGATGAGCCACTTCGATGCTGTGCACATGTTGCCCCCCGGTTTCACAGCAACAGCTTCAACCCCCGATGCTCCAATGGCAGTCATCGAGAACGAAGCCCGCAAGATCTTCGGAGTTCAACATCACCCCGAAGTCGTCCACTCGGTGGGCGGTCAGGCACTCTTGCGCAAGTTTCTCGTTGACATTGCCGGTTGTGAGCCCAACTGGACCATGTCGTCCATCGTCGACGAGCAGATTGCCGCAGTGAGAGCCCAAGTGGGAAGCGAGCGAGCAATCTGTGGACTGAGTGGTGGTGTCGATTCGTCGGTAGCAGCCGCATTGGTGCACCGTGCAATTGGCGCCCAACTCACGTGCGTCTATGTGGACACCGGTCTCATGCGCAAAGGTGAGAGCGAACAGGTCGTCGACACATTCCGCCGAAGTATGGGTATCGAACTCATCCATGTCGATGCAGGTCAGAGGTTCTTCGAGAAGTTGAAGGGCGTCACAGAACCGGAGGCGAAACGCAAAGCGATCGGTGAGTTGTTCGTGAGAATCTTCGAGGAGCACACCGGAGGTTTGACCGATGCCAAATTCTTGGTGCAAGGAACGTTGTATCCCGACATCATCGAGAGC
>DAIOTI010000058.1:0-8127 GCA_036752105.1 Ilumatobacteraceae bacterium
TGTGAGAACTGCACTGGCGGCTTCAGCACTGGCGAGGGCACATGGTGGAAACTTTCTCGTTCGGTTCGAAGACCTCGACCGGGTGACGTCGTCTTGCGACATTGCAAGTCAACAGCTGCAAGATTTGGAATCAGTGGGCATTATGTCTGATTCAGAGCCGGTGTTTCAGAGTGATCGCTTCGATCTGTACGAGGAGTACATCAACACGCTTGTCGCGTTGGGTCTCACGTATGAGTGCTTCTGTAGTCGCAAGGAGATTCGCGATGCTGCACATGCACCTCATGGAAACCAGATGTTGTACCCCGGTACTTGTCGTGACTTGTCGGAAGGTGAGCGAGAGAAGCGACGACTCGAGCGGTCACCAGCGTTACGGCTGCGTTCATCACGCGAGGTCATTCGCTTCGCTGATCGCATTCTCGGAGATTGCAGTGCAGTAGTGGACGATGTGGTGTTACGACGCAATGACGGAGTGCCTGCCTACAACCTCGCCGTGGTGGTCGACGATGAACTGCAAGGTATTACTGAGGTGGTGCGCGGAGATGACCTTGTAGGAATCACCCCGAGCCAGATTCATCTGCAAAGACTTCTCGGGTTTTCCACTCCGACGTATTGCCATGTGCCCCTTGTGGTGGGTTTAGACGGTGAGCGCTTAGCCAAGCGGCATGGTGCTGTTTCCTTGGCTGACCTTGCTGCCGATGGGCACTCGGCCGATGACGTTCGAGCAATGTTGTGGTCATCGCTCGGGCAAACGGGTGACGCCTTCGACCTTTCGTTGATCCCTCGCGAGCCATATGTATGGAGAGGTATGTGAGGCGTGACAACATTGGGTTGTGCCCGATGACTTGTCGATGATTCTTGCGTATGACGGAGCCCAGCAGCACGGCTACGCAGTAGAGGTTGCACACGAGATCTTGTGCATGCCTTTTTGGACCCCAGAGTTCTGCGATGCAGTGATTCGAGCAGGTGAAGCAGCAGGTGGATTTCATCATCAACCAGATGACCCTGTGCCTGGTTATGAAATTTCACTTGCTGCAATCTCGCCACGGCTATTTGAAGCACTGGAAAATGACATCGGCGCGCGTATGTGGCCAGCGATCAGGCAGTGGTGGCCGTTTGTTGACTACCACGGGCTTCGCGATGCATTCATCATCAAGTACGCACCTGGCGAACAGGAAGAGCTTCGTATGCATCACGACGTCGCACAGGTGTCAGCCAGCATCAAGTTGAACTCTGACTACGAAGGTGCCGAACTTGAGTTTCCGCGGCAGAACTTCACCAACGCTGAGGTGCCTGTGGGATCGCTGATTGCGTGGCCGAGTTTGGTGACCCACCCACACGCCAGCCGGCCGTTGACCTCGGGTACCAAGTACAGCCTCACTGTGTGGTGCGAACTTCCGCTCGCGGTGGACTGATGCTCCCGCACCTTGGCCAGTTGGCACCGTGGCGTGACCCGGCCGTGGTGGACATCAATCGACTGCCAATGCGCACACCGCGTTCGTGTGTAGAAGGTGAACGCATTGACTTGAATGGGAAGTGGGACTTCGCGTTGTGGAAGTCGCCAGATGCAGTGCCGGCAAATGCTGTTGCTACAAGCAAGCCAGCTGGCAAAGCGTGGAAGAAAGTCGACGTGCCCGGCAACTGGACCGTGCAAGACGTCGGCGATCATCCGCATTACACGAACATCCAGATGCCGTTTGACGGGCCGCCGCCACGGCTACCAGAGGTCAACCCGACGGGGGTGTACCGCAAGACACTGAAAGTGACCGCGACGTGGCTTCGAGAAGCAGGCCAGGTGGTGCTGCACGTGGGTGGGGCCGAGAGCGTCCACGCGGCGTATGTGAATGGTGCATGTGTCGGATACGGAACCGATTCTCGCCTTCCAAGTGAGTACGACATCACCGCACACCTCGTGCCAGGAAACAATTCGATTGCGATTGCAGTTGTTCGGTACAGCGCACACAGCTATATCGAAGACCAAGATCAATGGTGGATGGCAGGTCTTCACCGGGACGTCTGGATGGAGCGGCGGCCATTAATCAACATTGAACGAGTGGAGTGTGTCGCTGACTATGACCACGAACAAGCCCGTGGCTCGGTATGTGTGACCGTTCATGTTGCTGGGGTCGATAACTCAACGGACGCATTGACTACTGAGGTGGAGATACGCGGAGTGTCCCGCAGCGAGCGTGTGCGAGTGAATACAGCACATAAGCAGTCGTATGTCTTCACAGGGTTCAATGCAACGGTGACCCTCAACGATGTGATGGTGGATCCGTGGAGTGCAGAAGACCCCTATCTCTACGAGATGGTGGTGCGACTGCGTGATGCCGACGGAGTCATCGACCAATTCAGTCAGAGAATTGGTTTTCGTTGCATAGAAGTGAGGGATGGTCTCTTGCGTCTGAACGGGCGACCACTCACCATCATGGGAGTGAATCGCCACGATCATCACCCAGACAATGGAAAAGCGATGTCAGTCGAAGACATTCGCACAGATCTTCTGACGATGAAGCGCCACAACATCAATGCAGTGCGCACGGCTCATTACCCGAATCGGCACGAGCTTCTTGAGCTTTGCGATGAACTCGGCTTGTATGTGGTCGAAGAAGCAAACATTGAGAGTCATGCGTACAACACCAGTCTGTGCAACGACCCAAGATGGATGTCTGCGTGGATGTCACGAACGGCACGGATGATTCACCGTGATACGAACCATGCCTGCATCATCATGTGGTCTCTTGGCAATGAGAGCGGATTCGGAGTCAATCACCACGCACAGGCCGCCTTGGCGCGGTCGCTCGATGGTTCACGCCCATTGCACTACGAGGGCGCCATTTTGCATGACGGTTGGATGAACGGTGGGCGGGACGCAACCGATGTGGTGTGCCCGATGTACCCACAGATCACAGCAATTGTTGAGTACGCAAAAAGTGGAGCTGATCGACCCTTGATCATGTGTGAGTACAGCCATGCCATGGGTAATTCGAATGGTTCGCTGGCTGACTACTGGGAAGCAATTGATACGCACGAGAAGCTCCAGGGTGGGTTCATCTGGGAATGGAAAGACCATGGACTACGCCAGAAGGTGCCGAAGGGTCGCTTCGCCAAGGAACGTTTTGCCTACGGTGGCCAATTCGGTGATGAGCCAAACGACGGCAACTTTGTCGCAGATGGCTTGGTGTCTCCAGATTGTGTGCCGCACCCGGCTGTGCGGGAGGTCGCGTGGGTGCACCGACCTGTCGCAGTGAAGGCCAGTGACAAACCGCTCACACTGACCGTCTCTAATCGCCAATCATTTAACGGGCTCGACACACTCGAGGGGTCTATTCACTTGTTGGAAGATGGTGTCGTCGCGAAGAGCACGTCGTTCAACCCCAAAGTAGGCCCTGGAGAAACGCGCGATGTCCCGTTTCCGTTCGATGTGACAGTCACTGGAGAAGGCTCGCTACTTATTGAGTGGCGACTAGGTGGCGACACTGCGTGGGCACCGAGGGGACATCTCGTCGCTTGGGATCAGGTGATGTTGTGATCGACCCTCGACCAAATATTTTTCGAGCATCAACAGATAACGATGGCTTCAAATTGATGCCACATCTTCGCCAAACCGTCGGCGTGGGTGGGGCTGCCGAAGAACGATGGCGTGACTTGGGGCTCCACGAGCGCCCTGCTGATGAATTGATTGACCACGACATGACACGCACTGTGAACTCTGACGGAAGCGTGTCGTTCCAGCATCAGTTCCTAGTGCCAGACGAGATGAAACGACTACCTCGCGTTGGAGTGATATTCGACATCGACCCCATCTTCACCAGTTGGCGGTGGTTCGGTCGAGGACCACACGAGAACTATCCCGATCGATGTACATCGGCCGTCATTCGCGTACATGAGGCGACGTTCGACGAGCTGCCCTACATCGTGCCTCAGGAGTTCGGACTGAGGATGGACTGCAGATGGATCGAATATTTTGCCGTTGACACCTCGCGACGCTTGCGAATAACTGCAGACGGTGGCACCACGTTCCACGCATCTGTGACTTGGCACACCCCGCAACAGCTGTATGCAGCCGCTGATGTGACAGAACTTGAACGTTCACCACGACCGGTGGTGTGTCTTGATGTCGTTCATCGCGGTCTCGGTACGGCAAGTTGCGGGCCTGATGTTCTGCCTGAATATGAAGTTGCGACGGGAGAGCATTGCCTCAGCTACACGGTGACTGAACTCGCCTAAGACCGACGCGTGATGCGGATGCTCTTTTCGGCGGCGTTCAGACATTTTCCTGATTCGAGATCGAAGCGCCAACCGTGCAGCGTGCAGACCAAGTTGTCGCCGTCGATCTGACCGAACTCTCCAAGGTCGGCATTTCGGTGCGGGCAGCGACGTTGCACCACATAGCCGCCGATTTCGACGTCACTCTCCACCGCATCTGAAGCCTTTGTCTTCCGAACGGCTTCTGCTTCTGTTCGGTTCATTCGTTCGACCGACAAGGACTTGAAGAAGTTGTAGAGGTACTCGTTGTATTCGCCAGCACGCCATGCGGCGAATCTGGCACTGAGAAAGAGCGAATTCGACCAATCGACAGCTCGACGCGTGATGACGGTCTCGAGCAAGTCACGGGAAATGGTGAAACGAAATGCATGGTCGTCGCCGTCATACGCTCGAACACGACCTTCAATGAAGTCGACGAAGATGTCGAGTCCATCGGTCCTGATGAGGCAGTTTCCGTTGATGAGTCGACGCAATGTGGGTGCCATGGCAAGAAGGGGCTCCCACCACAGCGAGAGTTGGGCGATGAGGTCGGTCGAACGATGCGACCACGATGCCTTCTCCTCGTCGATCCAGGCCTGCCAGTCGGACTTATACGCGGCCAGATAGTTGGCCTTATCTTCGAAGATTGCCTTCACATCGGCATCGTCGAGCAGGTGAGCGACAGAGAGTGACATGTCTGAGTCAATTGACAGTGTTGTGCCTGGAATATTCAATACGCCGTTTGTGCGCCCTGCCGTGGTGAGTCGTTGTAGGAATTCAGTTTGATCGGGGAATATTGAACACTCGCTGCCGTCGATGCGATTGAGATGTGACAGCTCGTCATCAAGAAAACATGGTGGCCCTGCTGATGGAACAACGTGTTTTGCATCGATCTTCTCGACGTATCGAAGGGCGCGGGCGAATTGTGACTCGATCTTCTCGTCACAGAGTCGCTTCTTTGTTTCGGTGTCGATGTCATACACCATCGGGTACCAGATTGCGCCGCTGAACTGTAGGAAGTGAAGGTCGACCGGGCCGTGTGAGCGAAGTGCCTCAAGGTCATTCGTACGGCAGTCGTTTTGGTTGACAAGACGTGATGAACCGTCGCTGACCACCAGTGCAGAGTCACCGCCAGGGCCATCGGTAATTGATGTTTCGACATGAATGGCGATTGCTAGTTGATTACCCAGATCTACTTCTTGTGCGTTGGTTGTGCGGATGAAGTTCTTGAAACCAAGAGAATTGAATGTGCGCTCCATCTCGCGCGTGGGGAAGCCAGGCAGCAGAACGGTGGTTTCCTTGTTCATTCGGTCATACAAGAAGCGCTCGTCGAAATGGTCGCCGTGAAGATGTGAGATGTACAGAAAGTCGGGGTTGCAGACTTCGTGCATGAGATCGTCAGGCAATTGGTCGTTTCGAGGAAAGACGAACCACGAAGCGAAGAACGCCGGCACGAACCACGGATCGCACACGATGGTTTTGCCGTTCGCGCGCACCAAGATGCCCGCGTGGCCAAGAGAGATGGCCTGCATGAAGTGTTAGGGCTTCGGTGGGTCGACGGACTGCTTGCCACCAGTGGCGACGTGCTCCGTCCACGCGGTGCCGTTCCAGTAGCGAAGCTCGAAGCGACCCGACGGGTCCTTGTACCAGTTCGCCGGAACATCCGGAACCGCTGTCTCTGTGGCGGCTGCTGCTCCTGGAACTCGCCCCTGCGGGTCGAACGTTCCCGTCGCAGCCCCGCCACCGACAGCGAGGCTCGCAGGACTTGCGGTCGTTTGGGGGGCGCCGGGGTGAGGGGCGACGGACACATCGCCGTGGTGTCGGATGAATGCATGGAGCCACGAGCCACCGTCGAACACGATCTCGACGACTTCCCAACCCTGCTGCGAGCGGCGACTGAGCTCGGCTGCAAGTTCGTGGGGGTTGCGAACAGACTCGGAGACGACGTCGTAGGTGTACATGACCGTCAGGTTACTTGCCCTCGCCGTCGTGTTCACCGGCGGGGTCCTCATTGCGCACAAGTGCATCGATATTGACCCCAGTTGCCGGGCCGTCGTGCACCAATTGTCCGTCGCGCAGGGCGACGATCCGCTTCACGGTGTGAACAAAGGACAATTCGTGGGTCGCCACGATGACAGTCGCACCTTCGTCACTTGCCTGTTGCAGCAATGTGAGGAGTGCTTCTTTGCCTGCGGCATCAAGACCAACGAACGGTTCGTCGACGAGAAGCACATCGAACGGTCGAATGAACCCAAGCGCGATGGCGGCTTTTTGTTTGAGGCCGCGGCTGAAGCGGTTCGGAAGTTCGTCGGCGCGATAGTACAGACCGAGGTGCGCAAGCAAGTCGGCAGCGAGTTGCTCCCATTCATCGACTCCGTGAAGACGAGCGACGTACTCGAGGTGTTCCCAGACTGAGAGATCGTCGTAGAACGTCGGCTGATCGGAGATGTAGCTGACATCGGCACGAGCACCAAGTGAGCCTGCTTTGTTGCCGTTGATGCTGACGTGACCAGACGACGGGTCAAGCAGGCCCGCTGACATTTTGAGAAACGTTGTCTTGCCACTGCCATTGTGTCCGATGAGAGCGACTCTGTCACCAGTTTCAATTCGCAGCGAGACTGGGTTCAACGCTGGCGCATCGCCATAGGTCTTCGACACATCGACAGCCAGCAAGGCACAAGGACTTGAGTCGAAAGTTGGTTCGTTGGCGACGGTGTTGGCCTCAACATCTACGTGTTCGCGACGATGAGGCGGAGTGGGGTGCCTACTCACAGTTCGTAACGACCTTTCTGCGCAGCCTGCGCTTTGCTTCCTTCGAGAGTTTGTCGCCACCACAAGTGAATGTCGTCGCGCTTGCGCACCCACATCGGAACTAGTGAGAGTGCAAGCAGAACTCCGAGCGACAGACGTGCGGTGGCAGAGAACGGATCTGTGCCGTTGCGTGTAGCGCTGAGTGCCCCAATGATGGGCAAAGAACCAATGACGCTCACGACCACGGGCCACACCGCACGAATCACTGTGGTCATGCCGCTCACCTCTGGTGGCATGTAGAGGCCTTCGTTTGACTCACCCACCGGGTTGGGTGCGCCTTTCACCGCGTTGATTGCTGCGCCACCAAGACCACCGAGAGCAGCGGGCACACCAACGAGAACACTCATCGCAATGGTGCTCACCTGAGGACGAGCCACGAAGGCTGTGACCATTCCGATGATGAGACATGGAAGAAGCATGAGACTTGGCACCACGAGGTGTTGTGTCATGGTGAGGCACCGCTCTCGTGGGAACGAGTCGGAGAAGTTCGGCTGATCGACTTCTTGTGACAAGGGTTCGATGACGTCAAGACCGATGGTGAAGCACAGCATTCCGGCAACGACGACGAGCGGAGTGGTGCCGTCGAAGGTGTACACGAGTGCGAGTGATGCGGCGATGCTGAGAATGGTGATGCGACCAAGACGTCGTGCCGGGAAGTGGGCAATGCTGCGAATGCCACGATTGATGACAACGTGTACGCGGCGACGTGGCTTCCACTTGAACCATGGAGTCGGCCGCATGTGCTCTTGACTGAGTTGGCGGCGAAGTAACACGACGGTGCGAATGTCTTGCAGTGTCACTGCGAATCTCAATTGTGAGACGAGCGAGCTTCGCCGCGCAAGTGACTCGACTGAGAGTCGAGCAGAAAGAACAATGCCTGCAATCGCAAACAACCCACAAAAGATGACGGCAAGCACATGTTGTGTCTGGAGACCCGACAGTTCCCAATTGAGTGGCCCGTTCACGACCGTGCCGCTCAATGCATTTAGTGGGCTGAGATGACGTTCTGGTTCGAGAATGTCGAATACCTGCACGGCAACCACTGCTGAACCAATGAGGGTGCTCACCCAG
>DAIOTI010000059.1:0-8046 GCA_036752105.1 Ilumatobacteraceae bacterium
GCAATCTTCGAGATGCTGTACGTCGGCATGCCGGGCATCGGCCGATGGCTGTCGCCCAGCAAATCGGTCTCCTTGCGTGGCTCATGGTCTTTCGGTTCGTAGACCGCAGTGGATGAACAGTGCAAGAACGCAGCCAGCTTGTCTGATCGAGACGCTGCGACTTCCATGAGTGCTGCACTGCCCTCTGCATTTGCAGCAAACGCCTGCTCAAAATCTGACGTCTTCGACACAGCGAAGTGCAACACATAGTCGAGGTCTGCTGGAACCTCATCGAAGCGCCCTTGCTCGAGGTCGACACTGACCGGCGTGACACCTCTACCTTCCCATTCGGTGCGCTGCTCGGCCTTTGCAAAGCGGGAGGCACCGAACACAGTTGCACCAGCTGCTGCGAGACCCTCTGCGATTGGACCTGCCACCCAACCCGTCACGCCTGTGACGAGGACCCTCTTGCCTTTGTATTGAGCGATGTCCATCTGGGCACTCACCACAACTTGTCGGTGTACTTGTCGGTTCCGAACAAGGTCTGCTTGAACGGTGACGTCCACAAATGTGTTCCGATGCCGCTTGCTTCGAGATCTGCACCGAAATTGCCGTAGCCCTTCTCCCACTTCTTCTTCGGATCATGGTCCAGAAAGTGAATTTGCAGGAAACGACGGTCGGCATTCTTCATGCGAGGAATTTCAGCAGGTGCGTCGTCGAGAAGCGGCAATGGCAGTGCGTTCAAGATGAGATCTGGCCCCCACTTCTTGCTCATTGCTCGTGGCGCCCATGTGTCACGGGTCCACGCCTCAAGCTCAGCGTGAGTGCGTCCTTCGTTCAATTCTCCGACATTGACGACGATGCCGTCATAGTTGCGATCGAGCGCTTGCTCCACCGGCGTTCCACGCTCGTCCTTCTGGATCGACCATGCTTTTTCGTACAGAACTGTGTGAATGTGGTCGCGCTGGGCGAACATTCGACCAGTTGCGTGTAGCTGATGCACCATGTCGACACTCCAGCGATTCCACTCATCGTGAAAACCTTTGAGTACCCAGTAGATGGCGAGGTAAGACCCGACGCTCGGGTCTGGAGTCATCGGTGACTCTTTCGGGTAACGCAGCTCTTTCAGATCGTGCGTCGCCACGAAACGATCACCGGCGAAGTTGTACTGGGCGACCATGCAACCGCCGTAGAAATGGTCAGTTTCGTACCAACGGTTGTACTCGACTTCGTGGCCCTTGTGAGGCTCGACCATGGTGAAGAGAAGTGTTCCCAACTCGATCGGCTTGCTCATACATCCCCCTGTTTTCGTAGCACCAAACCCCCGGTGCGTGAAATACCGACGCTAGTTCAGGCGGGGCTGACAGCGCACATGGCGAGGAACTACCGTGACTCGGCATGGAACTGTCTGCGCTCGTCGCTCCTGCAAAAACCGCTGTCCTCACCATGGAACTTCAACGTGGCATCTGCGGAGACTCGGCATTGTTCCGTCAGCTTCGCGAAGCGGTCACCGCTGCCGGAGTCGAGCCGAATACCGCACGCCTGCTCGATGCGGCACGGGCTGCCGGTGCCACAGTCGGTCACTGTGTGTTCACGATGACTCCCTCACGAGAAGGCACGCGCATGGACCTACCACTCATGTCAGCGGCTCGAAAAGATCCCGACTACTTGCTTCAAGGATCAGAACAAGCGCAAGTGTTGCCGATGCTCGGCCCTCACCCGAGCGATCTCATCTCAGAACGTCATGTCAGCGTCACACCATTCACCGGTAGCGACTTGCACCGGCAACTCAGCGAACGCGGCATCGAGACAGTCGTCATTTGCGGTGTGTCGTTGAATGTGGGAGTACCCGGCATGACGATCGAGGCCGTGAACCTCGGATACAACGTGGTGGTGGCTCGCGACTGTGTCGCGGGTTTCCCCGAGGACTATGCCCAGGGAGTGCTCGTCAACATGTTGCCATCGATGTCGACGGTGAGTGACTCACAATCGATCATCGATTGCTGGACTTCGCACTAAAGCCCCCACACCCGTGGGGGTCCGCACACGTCGACAAGACGCGACAACGCACTGAAGTCGACCGCCACTTCGACGACCTGCACGCCACCTTCTGAGTGTGCAGAAGACAACTGATTGAGGCGCTCGTGTGTCGTGAGCACGGGGCCAGAGGCGGTCCACAACTCGACGATGAATGATCGATTGGCTCGACGAGCAGTTTCCATCACGGACATCGTTGCCTCGTCCAATGACGGCGCAACCACCACCGATGTCTGACCGATGGCGGATGCGCGCAGTGCGTTGGTGGCTGCGAACCCAGCAATAGGTGAAGTTGGCAACATGACACTTCCGAGATGTCGTGTGGGGAATGTTCGACCAAGCCAGAAGCCGCAGATGTTTGCGTCTGCTGTTGCGAAGCCATCGTCTGGTAACCACAGCGACAAGTCGCGCGCGGCTCGCCCGGGATTCAGCGGCGAGGAATTCTCCTCGTAGAACGGCCCACAGACAGCCGCGAGTTCTCCGTACACAGGCGGTCGCTCCGGCATGACTTCATGACCTGCGTGAGTGAAGGTGCGCAAGTCACCTGTCGCAATCTCGCGCCATGTGACACCCAGGTCAGTGAGTAGTCGTCGTGGCACTTCGTGTTCATCGCACCCCACCACCACGACGTCATCGGCCACACCAAGTTCCGCGCGAACAAAGTCGTCGCGCTGTAGACCGACCGTGCCGAAGTGCGCCGGGCTGTCCCACTGGAACAGCCCCTTGGCGGCCCACGAATTGAAGACTCCGATGTTCGTGCGCGCCACGACATCGCGGAGGTCGTCCACTACCCCGTCACGCACCACACCGGCGCCAGCAAGGATGATGCAGCGTTGGTGATTCACCTCGAGTGAGCGTTCAGCGAGTCAGCTGATGACGATGGTGGGTTCTTCGGTGATGACAAACTGCGTTTTCGTCATGTCGAGGAACTTGTCTGTGTCCTCCATCATCGCCGGAAAATCATCTTCCTTCATGTGGTCATAGAAGGCTTGCGCGGAGTCGAACCACTGAATGGTGACACCGTCCCACTCTGGCTCTGGCATGCGACTACCTGGCTCTGGCCACACCGAAGCATGCTGCTCATAGCGGCGCACATATTTCGCAGCCGAAGAGTTGCGGATGAGCGGGCCGTGGTTGTTGTGCCAGTACTCGAGGAACTCGGCATGGGTCGTTCCGGGCTTGCGCTTCAGGTACGAAATCAACTGGATCATGCGCGCACGGTATCCCATTCGGCATTGACTACGGTGATTCGACGGCGCGAAGCGTCGACGAAAGGGCTGGTGGCACATGGGGTTGGTTCAGGGCAAGGTCGCATTGGTGACAGGTGCAGGCCGAGGCATCGGCGAGTCGAGTGCCAGATTGTTCGCAGCCGAAGGAGCATCAGTGGTCGTCGCCGATGTCGACGGTGAAGCGGCTCTACGTGTCGCCGAGGCCATTGCGACGTCTGGCGGGAACGCCGTTGCCGTGCAGGCAGACGTGACTGACGAGGACCAAGTCATCGCAATGGTCGCGACTGCGATGGAACACTTCGGTCGTTTGGATTGCGCACACAACAATGCGGGTATCAGTGGAACGGTGTCTACGTTCACAGACCTCAGTCTGAGTGAGTGGAACCGGATGATCACTATCAACCTGACGAGCGTGTTTCTTTCGATGAAACACGAGATTCCCGCCATTCTCGCGAGCGGTGGGGGTGCAATCGTCAACACGTCGAGTGGCGCCGGAGTCGTGGGCTTTGCAGGTCTACCCCACTATGTCGCGTCGAAGCATGGCGTCATAGGCCTCACGAAGACCGCGGCCATCGAATACGCCAAACAAGGATTGCGCGTGAATGCGGTGCTGCCTGGAACCACGAACACTCCGATGATCCAACAGTTCACCGAAGCCAACCCCGACATCGGGAAAATGGTCGCAAAAACTGTGGGACGGGGACGACTTGGTGAACCAGAAGAAATCGCAGAAGCAGCGGTGTGGCTGTGCAGTGACAGGGCGAGTTTTGTGAGCGGAGAGTCGATGCTCGTCGATGGGGCCACGGTGTGCCGATGAGTTCTTACCCGCGCGACGAAGTTGAACGTGCCTTCCACGAATTTCTGCGTCGTGGAGCATACGGACATGATTGGGTCGGCTGGTCCGAGGTGTTCACCGACGATGCGCTGTACACAGAACATTGCCTCGGACACTTCGTCGGTAGCACGGGGATCCGTGAATGGATCGTGGCGCAGATGGCCATGATTCCATCCATGTCGTTCTCCATCGAGTGGTACGACATCGTGGACGACAAGGTGTCGTTGTGGATCTGGAACCACCTCCCCGACCCAAGCGGCGGAAGCGAACAGTACGAGTTTCCGAATTACACCTTGCTCACGTACGCCGGTGACGGCAAGTGGCGCAAGGAGGAAGATGTCTACGACCCTGCAACGAGTGAATCGACCGTCGTCAGCTGGTTCAAGGCCGGAGGAAACCAGAAGACTCCCGACAATCGATCATTGCGTCCGAAGATGCTCAGTCACCCTCCACTACCTCGGACTGCACCCACGAAAGAACTCATGCACACGGTGATTTCATCAATCGTCCCCACGGGTGCCCATGTGCGCGAATGTGTCGTCAACGGCTCACGAGCAGCTGTCGTTTACGACACCACCGAGCGCACCTACGGTCTCGTTCTTCACGTCGATGGTGACGGCAAAGTGGTGTTCAAAGATGAATTCACCAACTCACGCGAAAATTTTGAGAAGAAGGAAGTTCTCCGATGAATGACCGCGTGTACCTGCATGAGGTCATCGACATCGTCGGCCAGAACCGCGCAAAGTACAACGAGCACATGTGCAACTACCGCCCCCTCGCCCGTGAAGAGCGGCGCATGGAGATGGTCGGCAATTTCAGCACTGTCGGCAGCACCGAGCGTTGGCCAGAGAGCATCAACCTGTGGGAGTTCATCGATGGCTGGGACGGCGTCGCACGAAACTTTCGACATGAGTTCAACAACCCTGTTCACCAAGACAAGAACTTGGTGCCGTGGTGGGCTGAAGCACTGAATTACCGAAGCGGTGGGTATGACCGCCTGCTCGTCGCATCGCCACAGACACCTACTGTCGACCAACTTCACTCAAGTGGCGTCACCGGCGAGTGTTACATGCACGAACTCATCCAAGTGAAGCCCGGTTCTGCTCGTGACTACTTGTCGCTGATCGATGAAGAAGGTAGGGCTGTTCTTGAAAGCTACGGATGGACTCTTGTCGGCGCCTATCGCCACGCCATGGTGAACGACTCTGAAGTCATCGTGTTGTGGGCAATTCCCACGTGGGATGCATGGGCATCATGGGAAAAAACCAAAGAGTCCGATGACACCATGGTCAAGTGGCGACGCTCCACATCTTCGGTGGTCGTCGACTGGCGGGCGAAGTTGCTCGCCGCAAGTGTGAACAGTCCGCTCGGGAACTCAGCACCGGACAACTGACATCGCCGAGCCGACACTCAACTCCAGTCGGCAATGACCTGCTGAATGTCGTGAGAACCTGGATACACCGGCTCGCCCGCTTCAACAGGGGTGCCCGAGAATCGCGGTGCAGCTTGGGCGTGTAGTCCACCATTGCGACGCACCACAGTGCCTCGAGCTTTCGTGTGTGGATGATGCTCCACTTCCTTGACTGACAGCACCGGTGTCGCACATGTCTCGAAACCCTCGAGCAACGCGCTCCACTCGTCACGCGTCTTCGTGAGGAACATCTCGGTCATTTTCTTCTTCTGCTCAGGCCACTTCGACTTGTCCCACTGCGGACCAAAGTCTTCGAAACCCATTCGATGTATCAACTCGGCAAAGAACTGATCTTCGATGGCGCCGATGGCGAAGTAGCCGCCGTCTTTGCATTCGAATACCCCGTAGAACGGTGCAGCTCCGTCGAGATGATTCGTGCCGCGGGGTCCCCAGTTGCCCATGTCGACACCGGGATAGAAAGTTCCTGCCACCATTGCAGCGCCTTCGACCATCGACACATCGATGACTTGGCCTTTCCCCGTCGCGCGCTGATGCACGAGTGCAGCTGACACGCCCAGTGCGAGCAACATGCCACCGCCAGCAAAGTCACCGAGCAAGTTGATGGGTGGCTGGGGTGGGCCGTTCTCTTCGCCCAACATGTCGAGTGCACCGGACAACGAGATGTAGTTGATGTCATGACCCGCGACCATCGCCATCGGACCGTCCTGACCGAACCCGGTCATGCGAGCAAAAATCAGGCGTGGGTTCGATGCACACACGACATCTGGCCCGATGCCGAGACGCTCACACACCCCTGGCCTGAATGGGTCGACCAACACGTCGGCACGATCGATGAGCTGACGCAGCACGGCCATGTCGTCGGCATTCTTCAAGTCGAGCGACACGGTGCGCTTGCCACGGGTGAACGGACTGATCGACGGTCGCTCACGCTTCACCTTTGCTGCCACTGATGGCCGATCAACGGCCACCACGTCACAACCAAGATCGGCGAGCACAGTGGCGCCCATCGGACCGGGGCCCTGACCGACCAGCTCGACGACACGCACGCCCGCGAGTGGTCCTTGTCCTGCAGTCATGTTCCCTCCGAAATGTTCGCGTCAGACGTTGTCGAGCGCGTATTGCTTCGCCCAACGGTAGTCAGGCTTGCCCGCAGGTGACCGCACGATGGTGTCGGTGGAGACCAATTCACGCGGCACTTTGTAGCCAGCGATGTGATTTCGGCTGTGTGCCTGCAAGTCCTCCAACGACGCTGAGTGCCCTTGACGGAATTGCACGACAGCAGCGATGCGCTCGCCCCAACGTTCGTCAGGAACTCCGACAACGACGGCGTCGAATACTGCCGGGTGTGACTTGAGGGCATTCTCGACTTCTTCAGGGAACACCTTCTCGCCACCCGTGTTGATACTGACGGAACCGCGACCGAGCATGGTGATGGTTCCGTTTTCTTCGAGCATGGCGAAGTCGCCAGGAATCACATACCGCACTCCGTCTGGTGCGGTCACGAAGGTCTGTGCCGTCTTCTCCGGATCGTTGAGATAACCGATAGGAACGTTGCCGAAGCGCGCCAACTTGCCGACGATGCCCGAGCCTGGTGCGACACGATTGAGATTCTCGTCGAGCACCACTGCATCTGGTGCCGCCATGACGGTGGGACCACCTTTCATGGAATCACCCTTCTTCACCATCGAGATGCCATTTCCGCCACCTTCTGATGATCCGATCGCATCGGTGATGACGAGGTTCGGGAAGTAGTCGAGAAACTCGTCCTTCGATGCCTGAGAGAACAACACGGCGCTCGACGAGATCGCAAAGAGAGACGACACGTCTGGAACCGTTCCACTTGCCTTCATGTCCTTGAACTCTTCGAGCAGCGGTCGAGCGATTGCATCGCCGGTGATCATGAGGAGATTGACTTTCTCTTTCTCCACCGTGCGCCACACGTCGGATGCGCTGAACTTTGCCCTCAACACATTGGTGTTGCCGACGAAACTCTGACCCATGATGCTCCACTGGGTCGCACCGTGCATGAGTGGTGGAATCGGAAAGGTCGTCAGTGCGAATCCGTTGTTGCCCTTGGTGATGAAATCTTGCGGGGACGTCACGCGAGAGCCATTGGTCATGTCGATGCCACCACCAAGTGCCATCAACACATCTTCATGACGCCACACGACACCCTTTGGCATTCCGGTGGTGCCACCGGTGAACAAGATGTAGTGGTCGTCATTCGAACGCTGTGCAAAGTCACGCACATCGGACTGGGCGGCTAGCGCTGCCTCGTACTCTGACCCCATCACCAACATCGGAAGGCCTGGCTGGGCTTCCTGTGCGCGCTCCACGAACTCGGGCTGCACCACGAGGAACTTCAACCCGGCGTTGTCGAACAGGTACTTCAGCTCATCGGTGACGTACCGATAGTTGATGTTGATCCACACTGCACGAAGCTTGAAGACTGCCCACAAAGTCTCGACCCACTGCACACAGGGATACGCATAGATGCCGACACCATCGGCTTGGCCAAGTCCATTAATGTGGAA
>DAIOTI010000060.1:0-8018 GCA_036752105.1 Ilumatobacteraceae bacterium
TTGGCGGGTCGACCGCGTGACCGTTCCTTACGGCAATACGCCCTCGCCGGTTCGCGTTCGATTGACGCCCGATGAAGACCGTGTCATCGCTTCTATGCAGGCACTCATTGACCGACGACCAGTGATTGGGTATGACTCATCACGAATTCTCACATGGGTGATTGAACCATCAGCAAAAAGCTCGACGACGCTCGCGATGTCTCGTCGTATCTTGAACACATTGCAGCAGATCTTTGACAGCAATGACTTCAGGGACACACTCGCGACAACGGTTGTCGTCGGTCGTTCACAGCGATTTCTTCGTCAAGCTGTCGAGTCACGCGGATGTGTTCCTGATCTCAGGAGAACGAACGACATCTTCCTTATGGCATCGGCTGTGTGCAATCGGCGGTTCATTGTCATCAACTTGACGGGCTACTTCTTTCTCACGTCGGCGACACAGTCCATCACAGCAGCCCTAGAGCGCCGTCGTGAACCTCCGATTGCGCGTACGTCGACCTTCATCGTCGACCGCAACTTGTCTGGCCTCGCGCATGAGTGGGCACACATCGCTCGGGCCGCGAGTGGGAGTGGTGCAATTCAGCCGGGCGAGCCGGCGTGGATGCGGGAGGGATTTGCCGAGCTCATGAGCGGCATCGCGCGTGTTCAGACGTTTCGCGACAAGATGACCTTCAAGTCATTCCACGTGCTGCGTCTGCGAAAGTTCGCCGATTGGACGAGTCGCTGCACTGAACCCTTGCGTCGATACAGGGGAGACACAGAGCTGTTGAACGGATGTGAGTACTACGTGGGTCCACTGGCGGTCGAATTGCTCGTCGCAGACTACGGAGGGCTTCCGAGTCTTCTCCGACTGTGGGAGACGAGCAATTTGCGTCTTGACTTCGAAGATGCCTTCGAGTCTGTGTACGGGATGACACTTTCGTACTTCGAGACAGTCGCCGATTCCTACATCTCTGCTATTGCTGAAGTAGAAAGCATTCGATGAAGGACAAAAGAATCACTGTGAGGGACATTCATCTCTTGAAGAAATGACGAATGCGTTGTGAAGTGGTGTCACCAACAAGGAGGTACCCATGATCAACACTCTCGTCTGTGACGGACACACGATGGTTCGTGAATCAATAGCGTGGATTCTCGGACATTCAAAGGAGATAAGTGTCGTCGGCCTTACTGGTGACGCCAGTGAAGCTCGAACGATTCTTCAGAAGCGGCCGGTCGATGTTGCCATCGTGGACACGCACCTCGATGGTGAACGTGGAACAGCATTGGCGTCGTGGATTCGGGGCAATCTTCCGGATACCAAAGTCTTGCTATTGACACCACTCGAGAATGACGCCCTGCTGGTCGAAGCCGAGAAAGCCGGTGTTTCATGCGTTCTTCCGAAGAGCTCGCCCACGGAGGAATTGATTCGAAAGATTCACGGAGTTGCAAATGGTGAGAAATTCATCGCGGCCGATGACGTGCGTGCGGCAAAGTCACGACTGGCAAGTTCAGGCGTGCTTGCACTCGCGACTCTCGGCGAGACTGACCGGAACATTTTGTGTCATATCTCGAACGGTCTCACCGACAAAGAAATAAGTCAACGTGTGTATTTGAGCCCGCAGACTGTTCGCAATCGAGTTTCTCGGCTGCTGTCGGTGTTGGGTAAGTCGAATCGCACACAGTTGGCATTGATGGTGTCGAATGCTCGTGGCTCCGGTCTGATGGATTTCGCATGAACGCAGTACTGACCACAAATGAGAATTCGTCGGTTGACCCTTCGAATATCGTCGAGGCATTCGTCGAGGTCGTCGATGTCTTTCTTGAGAGTGTCGACACCGACGGATATCTGACACTGCTCATGCGCTGTTCCGACTTGACGCACATCGAGGATGGTGCACTGGTCTTGGTGGATTCAAGTGGTAAGTCGCAGATTGCGGCGGCCTCGAGTAGCGAAGCTGCCGAATTGGTGGGAAGCCAGTTGATCGCCGGTAGAAGTCCGGTCCTCGGAGTGTTGGCATCTGGGTTGCACTGTGCACGTGACATCAACCCAGCTGACATGCACTTCGATCCGTATGTGTCACGGGCCGTGTCGTTGGGATTTCGCCATGAATATGTTCTGCCACTTCGTTCCCATGGGAAAGTGAATGGGGTCATCGTGCTGTTGTCGCGTGACGAAGCAATCATCGATGCATGTCAGTTGGTGGTGACGCAAGGTGTGGTGGATGTGGCCGCGACGGCAATGGTGCAGGCGCGGCACATAGACGAGACCCGCACGCTTGCGCGCCAACTCCAGGAGGCGCTCGATAGCCGGGTGGTGATCGAGCAGGCAAAGGGCATCATCGCTGAACGGTGCGAGACCGACGTGTCACGAGCTTTTCAACGTCTTCGTCAGCTTGCACGCGAGACGCGCCGACCAATCTCTGATGTGGCGCGCGGAGTCATTCAAGGTGATGTACAGGTGTCGCTCACTAGTCTGGCGAGGTGCGTGGGCTAGGGACCGTCATCAACACTGTGCTCGTCTTGGCTGGTAGTGGGGTCGGATACTTCATCGGACATCGAATCAATGACAATGTGCGAGTCACGGTGGTGCAGACCATCGGGCTCGTCACGATTGCTCTCGGAGTCAGTGATGCAATCGGCACCCACAACATGGTTTTCCCACTTGTCGGAATGGTGGTCGGTGCGGTTATTGGTGAACTGCTCGGTATTGAAGATCGTTTAGAGGCACTTGGACTCATTCTTCAGCGTCGTTTCGCAAAGTCAACAGACGATTCAGTCGACGCTAAGAGTGACAAGAGCTTCGTCACCGGCTTTGTCACGGCAACCTTGTTGTTCTGCGTGGGGCCTCTCACGATTCTGGGAGCCATTCAAGACGCAACTGGTGAGACTCCACAGCTCTACATCATCAAAGGGTCGCTCGACGGTTTTGTCGCCATCATCTTCACTGCCACCTACGGCCTTGGAGTTGCATTCAGCGCACTGAGCGTTTTCGTTGTGCAGGGAACTCTCACATTGCTGGGCTCTTTTCTTGACTCAGCCTTGGACGAGCGCATGCGGACTGAGTTGTTCGCGGCAGGGGGTCTCGCAGTCATCGCCATCGGCATCAACCTGCTCGAGATCAAACGGATTCGCCTCGGGTCGCTGCTTCCGGGACTGCTCGTGACGCCAGTTCTGGTGGCACTATTCGCGCGATAATCGCGTTTTGAGCTCGGTGCATTGTCTGACCAACACCCCGACCAAACAACCGGACACCTTTTCTCTATGCTCACCCGGTGATGAAGTCCGTACGCCGAATTGTGGCGTTTTCTCTTGCAACTACCTTGACTGCTGGTTTGTCTGGGGTCACACCGGTGTCGGCAAGTACGTCGACATCACCAGTTGAAGGCTCATCAGCGTCATACATCGTGGTCCTCGACGACCACGCTTCACTTTCGTCTGCTGTGGCCGACGAGCGTCGCCGTGGCAACGCAGTCATCGACACGTTCAGTGCCGGTTCTGACGGATTTGTCGCCAATCTCGATTCATCCGACGTGTCTCGGCTGAAGCGCGACCCCGACGTACGCATCATCGAACGTGATCGGCTCGTGACGCTCGACGATCCAACAAGCGGTTCTGGCGCCGCAGACATCCCGGTCGATGCGGTACCTGGTGACGCAATTCCCGGTCGGTACATCGTCACAGTGCGCTCTGGCGCAGACGCACAGAGTCTCATTGCGTCTTTCAGCGACCGAATCAGTCGTCGTTTCTCGGAAGCATTGAATGGCTTCATCGTCGACTTATCGCCATCTGAAGCAGTTGCTCTGGCCACCGACCCATCAGTGGCATCTGTCGAACAAGACAGCGTGGTCGGACTCGCGGTCGACCAGACGGGCGCTACATGGGGTCTCGACCGAATCGATCAGCGTGCACTACCTCTCAACCAGACGTACTCCTACACCAGCGATGGATCTGGAGTCACTGCGTACATCGTCGACACGGGCATTCGAGCGACACACTCAGAAGTGAGTGGGCGAGTGATTGCCGGATACACGGCAATCAACGACGGAGTCGGAACATCTGACTGTCACGGCCACGGCACACACGTGGCCGGAACGACCGGAGGTCGTACATATGGTGTGGCCAAGAATGTCACCTTTGTGCCGGTGCGAGTGCTCAGTTGTGCGGGGTCGGGAAGTGTCAGCGGAATCGTCGCTGCACTCGACTGGATGATCGTTCATCACCAAACGTCCACACCGGCCGTCGCCAACATGAGCCTCGGTGGCGGATACAGCTTGGCATTGAACACCGCGGTCGATCGAGCAATCTCAGACGGAATCTCGTTCTCGATAGCGGCGGGAAACAGCAATGCCGATGCGTGCTCTTATTCACCGGCGTCTGCATCACGAGCGGTCACTGTCGGTGCAAGCACAAGCATCGACTCACGAGCATCGTTCTCGAACTGGGGTTCGTGTCTCGACATCTTTGCTCCTGGTCAGGGCATCACATCTGCCACCAGTACGAGCGACACATCCCTCGGAACGTGGTCTGGCACATCGATGGCAGCGCCACACGTTGCCGGAGCAATGGCCCTGTATCTCGAGACGAACCGTTCCGCATCACCTGCGACAGTGGCGTCCTCCATCATCGATGCCGCAACATCGAATGTCGTCACGGGTGGTGGAGTCGGCTCGCCCAATCGACTGTTGTTCGCCGCTTCATTCACACCGGCTCCGCCTTCTGTGCCGAGCGCACCGACGGGCCTGTCCGCAGTTGCTGGCGACGGACAAGCGACGGTGTCGTGGAATGCGTCAGCTTCAGCATCCACAGCACCAGTCACCCAATATGTTGTCGAACAATCCACAAATGGCACATCGTGGTCGACCGCCATTCAAGTGTCCGGGTCCACCACGTCTGCAACGGTCGCAGGGCTCGTAAATGGAGTCGCGCATCAATATCGCGTCCTGGCAGTGAACAGCGTGGGTACGAGTTCGCCGTCGGTTTCCGTAGTTGTGACGCCACGCCGGTCAACTGCTCCATCTGCACCATCCCAACTTGTGGCGACCGCTGGTCGCGAGAGCGTGTCACTCGTCTGGGCAGCGCCCGTCGACAATGGGGGAGCGACCGTCGTCGATTACATCGTCGAATATTCGGTCAACTCCTCTGTCTGGAATGTCTTCAACGAAGGCATCAGCACAGCTCGATCACTAACGGTGAGTGGACTAGTTGGTGGTATCGCTCATTCGTTTCGCGTTCGTGCGGTGAACAGCGTGGGAACATCTGATGCAAGCAATGAAGCAACGGCGATACCAATTGCAGTTGCAGTGCCAGGAACGGTCCGATTCCTGCAGGCCGTTGCAGGGCTCGAGATGGTGAGTCTGTATTGGTCGTCTCCCATCGATTCAGGTGGATCTGCGATCAGCGGCTATCGCATAGAGCAATCAACAGACGGCGGGTCCACCTATTCACTGGTGAAAGAGAACAATGCGTCCACGCGGTACGCCGCACTTACCGCGTTGACGGGTGGTGTTGAGCATCTGTTTCGAGTTTCGGCGTTGAACTCTGCGGGAGCCGGAGCACCGGTGGTGGTCCGTGCGACACCGCGTGCCGCAGCCGTGCCTTCCGCTCCTCGGTTCCTCAGCGGCTCGGTCGGTTTCGAGTCCGTCACATTGTCATGGAACTCACCATTGTCCAACGGCGGTCGCGGAATCATCGAGTATCGAGTCGAGAAGTCCGATGATTCAGGCTCGACGTGGGGCCAAGTTGCCGCGACCACGTGGACCCGCCGTTACGTCACCATCTCTCCACTCGCTGGAGGTGTTCCCCTTCAGTTTCGTGTCGTTGCCGTCAATTCAGTGGGTGGAGGTGCACCGTCGAACATCGTCACTCTCTCTCCACGTTCGATTAGCGCCCCTAGCGAGCCCCGGTTCGTCAGCGCAAGCATCGGATACACGACGGCGTCAGTATCTTGGTGGTCACCTGCAGACAACGGTGGCAGCCCGATCACTGAATATCGCGTCGAGATGAACGTTGCAGGCTCTGATTCGTGGTCGAGCGTCGGTGCCACCACGAACACACGCCGTTTTATGACTGTGTCGAACCTCACGCCCAATGTGCTCCACACTTTCAGGGTGTTCGCCGTCAATGCGCGAGGCACAAGTAGAGCGTCACAGATGGCATCTGTCGTTCCTCGTGCGGTCGGTACAGCGTCCGCTCCGCGAAATGTCACCGCTCAGAATGTCGGTTACTCCGTCGCACTGTCATGGCTGCCGCCTGCGAGCAGGGGTTATGCATCGGTTTCTGACTATGTCATTCAGTACTCGACGAACAATGGTCAGTCGTGGTCGACAATTGCAGACGGAGTGTCCACGCAGACGTCGCACATCATTACGTGGCTGAGCGATGCAGTCTCGACAGGGTTCCGAATTCAGGCAGTGAATTCATATGGTGGTGGGCTGTATTCATCGACGGTGAGCATCGTGCCGAACATTCCACCGACCGCGCCACAACCTCCGACAATCGAATCTGTCCGAGCCGGCAATGCCTCGGTGCTGGTCGCTTGGCGGCCAGCGAGCGACGGTGGTGCTGCGAGCACGTACACGGTGCAATCGAATCCTGATGCAAAGTCGTGTACCACCACTGGTTTGTCGTGCATCATCACGGGGCTCTCAAACGGGACGACCTACACCTTCACGGTGACGGCGACTAACGCAGCTGGTTCTTCTGCACCGTCGCAAGAGTCGAGTGCGGTCACGCCCCAAGGCTCCGGTTTGGCACCCGTGCCAGCCGCGTCGTGGGGTCTTGACCGTGTCGACGAACGGGATCTACCGCTCGACGGCCTGATTGCACGGGCCGGAAGTGGCGCCGGTGTCGACGCGTACGTCATCGACACAGGTGTATACGCGGCACACGAGGAACTAGTCGGTCGAGTCATAGCTGGTTTCAGCGCGGTCAGCGACGGACGTGGCACAGCAGACTGTGACGGTCACGGAACTCATGTCGCAGGCACCATTGCCGGTCGAAATGTGGGAATGGCACCATCTGCACGGGTCGTGCCCGTCCGCGTGCTCGATTGCAATGGCAGTGGTTATCTGTCAGATGTCATCGCCGGAATTGACTGGATGATCGGACGGCACACCACTGGCACCCCGGCGGTAGCGAATCTCAGTCTTGGTGCTCCGTTCGTCAGTTCAACCTTGAACGACGCAGTCGCGCGCGCGATTGCTGACGGAATCACCGTGGTGGTAGCCGCCGGCAACAGCTCAACTGATGCATGTGGATTCTCGCCGGCGAGTGCGCCAGCAGCTATCACGGTCGCAGCCACCACTTCGTCAGATGCGCGAGCGTCATATTCGAACTATGGCGCCTGTGTCGACATCTTCGCGCCCGGAAGTTCCATCCTGTCTGCCGACATCACTGCACCGAATGCACTCGTCAGTCTGTCCGGTACTTCGATGGCGTCACCGCATGTCGCCGGCTCGGCCGCACTCGTGTTGTCGAACATGGCAAGTCTGTCGCCAGCCGATGTCGCCACGTATCTCTTGTCCGAGGCCACGACCAACGTGGTCACTTCTGCCGGAGTCGGAACTTCGAACAAGTTGCTCTATTCGCGGTCGACCACTTTGTCTGCGGCGTCCTTTGAAGACTGGCAGGATGACAACTTCGGCGATGATCTCGACGACCCGACTCCGAACAACGACAGTGTCACGTCGCCCGATCACGAAGTGGACGAGCAACCGAGCGAATTGCCGAGTGCGCCACCATCGTCGATGACTCCGGTCGTTCCGACGCCGTCGACGACCCCTAGTAGCGATGCGTCCCCGTCGCCTGGTCAGACTGTCAACCCCGACGTAGCGACTGAATCTGTGGTGGTGCCAGCAGTGCCAACGAATGCAGTCGTGCGTTCTGCCACGACATCTTCCTATCGGTCCCTTCGTGTCGTCAGTGTGAAGCGCAGAGGGACAAAGCTCGTGGTCACGGTCGCGTCTGCGCCATCGCCGGTGCGATTGCTCCGGGCCGGTCGCGTCATCGCTTCCGGCACTGGTAGCACCTTCGTAGTG
>DAIOTI010000061.1:0-7984 GCA_036752105.1 Ilumatobacteraceae bacterium
GTGATGTTCAGCGGCGTACGCCGCGGTTAGATACGGCGTACGCCGCAGTTAAGCAGTTACCTCGAGAAGGCGACCGTTGTCCACGTCATACACGAAGCCGCGAATGTGGTTCTTGTGGAGGAGAAATGGAGAGTGTCGCAAACGGTTGATGCTTTGTCTGGTGTCTTCGAATGGATCACGAAAAGATTCGAAGCTCCACCAGGGCTTCACGCCGGTCTCATTCTCGAGTTGCTGCTTGAACTCATCTTCACGCAGCGATTGCAGGCCACAGTTGGTGTGGTGCACGAGGAGGACTTCCCGAGTTCCCAGCACGCGCTGTGAGATGACGAGCGAACGAATGACGTCGTCTGTGACCACACCTCCCGCATTGCGAATGACATGGGCATCGCCGTGCGACAGCCCCAGCATCTGGAAGATGTCCATGCGACTGTCCATGCATGCCACGATTGCTAAATGCCGTCGAGGTGAGAGTTGCAAGCCGTGGTCGGCAAAGGACTCGACATAGCGCGCATTGTGGTCGAGCAGTTCGTCTGCGTTGGGCTGAAAGTCGTCGATGGTCACGCGGAGGACATTCTTCTTCATCAGCCTCCGTCGCTGAGAATCCCTTGGTGCGAGATAGCCTTCGAGGCATGGCGAATCCACAGTTTCCCGCGCAGCCAGTGGCACTTGATGCCAGTGCAGATCCGCGATCCGACATCTTCACTCGACTGCTGAAGAACCGGGTGGTCATGTTGGGAACCGACGTGAATGACGACATCGCCAATCAGATTTGCGCCCAGTTGCTGTATCTCGAAGGCGAAGATCCGAACGCTGACATCTGGTTGTACATCAACAGCCCTGGTGGTTCGGTGACTGCCGGAATGGCCATCTACGACACCATGCAGTTCGTCAGTTGTGACATCGCCACAGTGTGCATGGGTCTTGCGGCATCGATGGGTCAGTTCCTGCTCACCGCAGGATCAAGCGGCAAGCGTTACACATTGCCCAATGCGCGCATCATGATGCACCAGCCACTCGCTGGCCTACGTGGTCAAGCCGCAGACATCGCAATTCAGGCTGAGCAGTTGGCGTTCACCAAGCGTCGAATGGCCGAACTCATCGCACATCACTCTGGGCGGGAGATCGACCAGATTCGCGCCGACAGCGAGCGCGACCGTTGGTTCACGGCCGAAGAAGCACAGCAATACGGCTTGGTCGACCACGTCATCGTGCGACGCGGCGAGCTGCGCTAGAAGGAAAGCAACTTCTTCAGGGAAGTGTCGTAGACGCAGCTGACGACGGAGACGTCGCATCGGTCGAATCGGTGCTCACCGTTGAGTCCGTCGAAGAAGTAGTCGTTGACGTCGCCACGCGGGGTGGAACGACGGTGACTCCAGTTGCAATATCGACCGCACATGTGTCCTTCACCCATGCGGCGACGGCCTGAGCGGACATGTTCGCGGCGTAGGCCATGTCCGCGATCTTTTGCACGTCATCTGTGTTATTGGGATTCAGCCGTGACGCTGTGTCGAGAAGGTCTGTGAGCACTTTGAAGTCTTCTTCGATCGTCAGTGGTGCGACGTTCAGTAGGCGTTTATAGCGGGCAACTTGAGCCACCACATCGCCGCCGGTGTCCATCGGTTGGCCGATTTCGGGAAGCTCGTCGGCAAGCTGCTTGCAAAATGCGTTGCTTGACTTCTGGCCGCCCGAACAAGCGGTGAGCGCGATAGTCACGGCACCAATGATGAGTGCCTTCGCCACGATCTTGCTTCGTCGCGTACACATCGTGACCGATTCTGTCAGAAGTCGACGGCGAAGGGGCACCACATGTACGCAGCAATCAACTCTGCAGTGTTGCTCGGAGCCCAGGGTCATCGCGTCACGGTCGAAGCGCACATTGGCATGGGCATCCCTGGGTTCACAGTTGTCGGTCTCCCCGATGAGGCATGCAGAGAGTCGCGTGACCGCGTTCGTGCAGCGCTCTTGTCGAGTGATCTGCCGTGGCCAAATCGTCGTGTCACCATAAATCTTGCTGGTGCGTCTGTTCGAAAAGGAGGTGCTTCGCTCGATCTTGCGATTGCTATCGCTCTACTTGTTGCACAAGAAGAGATTGCTTCAGGTGTTGTCGGTGGTCTTGCATTTCTCGCAGAACTTGGTCTCGACGGGTCGCTGCGCAGTACCCCGGGAACTGCTCCGCTCGTCGCATCGGTCAGTGACAAGTCTGTGGTGGTCGCCGCTGCATGTGCACACGAAGCACTCATTGCGTCTCCTGTACGAGTGTTCGGTGAGTGCACACTTCGTGAGGTTGTTTCATGTCTTAACGGTCAACGGCAGTGGTCGCCTGCCATCACATCGGACCTCCGTGAGGCAGCGGAATCGGTGCCAGATCTCGCCGATGTGTGTGGGCAGCCATGGGCACGACGCGCACTCGAGGTGGCCGCTGCTGGTCATCACAATTTGTTCCTCATCGGCCCGCCTGGGGCAGGTAAGTCGATGTTGGCACGACGTCTACCCGGCCTTCTTCCTCGACTCGCACCCGACGAAGCATTCGAAGTGGCGATGGTCCACAGTGCTGCGTCGCAGAGTGGCAATGTACGAACTGCGTCCGATGTGCCACCGTTTCGAGCGCCACATCACAGTGCGTCATTGGCAGCCATCATCGGTGGTGGCACCACTGCGCTGCGTCCAGGTGAAGTGAGCCTCGCTTCACATGGCGTGTTGTTTCTCGACGAACTCGGCGAATTTCCACCCTCAGTACTGGACGCGCTTCGTCAGCCCCTTGAAGAGGGGGTCGTTCACGTGGCTCGCGCACGACACAGCGTCACCATGCCTGCTCGCTTCTTGCTGGTGGCCGCTACCAATCCGTGCCCGTGTGCTAACTCCGCTCCGGGTGCATGTACATGTAGCCATGCCGATATTCGTCGATATCACCGCCGGTTCAGTGGCCCGTTTCTCGATCGCTTTGATCTGCGAGTGGCCGTCGAAGCGCCGTCACCATCCACCTTGCTCGACACGGTGCGTGGAGAGGCGACCGTTCACGTTGCAGCGCGTGTCGGGCGTGCTCGTTCGCTTGCCATCAGTCGTCAAGGCCATGCGAATGCTCATCTATCGGTCGACGGGCTCGACATTCACGCACCCCTGTCGTCGAGTGCGCGTCTTGTGTTGATGGGCGAGTTGGAAGCATCACGTCTCACTGGGCGTGGGTATCACCGTGTGCGGCGCGTTGCCCGCACGCTGGCAGACCTCGACGGACACGACGGCGAGTTGACCGATGACCACGTTCGTTCGGCACTGCTCATGCGTGTCGCGCTGCGCAATCCGTTGCACGCATGAGCGACCATCCCGAGTGGGTATACGCAGCTGCTCTGTGTGCGCTGCCACTGCAGACACCGGCGCGAGTGCGCACGCTGATGCGAGCTGGACCTGGGGCACAGGTCTTCGCGGCAATTTGCACTCGCGGAGGCAAGGTCGATGGCATCGACCCCGAACTTCTGTCAGTGTGGCGCCGCCATGTGGACACCGACCTACCTGGCCTTCAAGATCAATATCTGAATGCCGGCGTGCGGGTGCTCACAGAACGAGACGTCGAGTATCCGTGGCCACTCCGGGGAGACAAAGCTGCACCTGCCGTGGTTTTCGTGAAAGGTTCACTCGGCGTGCTCGATCACCGACGAGTGGCGATCATCGGTACGCGGCGGGCGAGCAATGCCGGCAGGCACTTCGCCCGAGAACTTGGCACGTCACTTGCCGAGCGTGATGTGTGTGTCGTGTCGGGTCTGGCTCGTGGCATCGACGGCGAAGGTCATCGTGGGGCATTGGCCGTGAATCGTTCACCACGCAACGCACTTGCGGTCGTGGCCTCTGGCATTGATGTCGTGTATCCACCAGAGCACGGCGACTTGTGGCAGTCGGTTGCGACACACGGCTTGTTGTTGTCAGAGACCCCGCTCGGGGCACGACCGGAAGCCCATCGATTTCCGATGCGCAATCGCATTCTCGCGGCACTGAGTGAAGTGGTCGTCGTGGTCGAATCGGCAGCGACTGGCGGGTCAATGTCGACGGTGAGAGAGGCCGAACGACGCGGAGTCGATGTCATGGCAGTGCCAGGTCGACCGGGCGTGCGAACCAGTGAGGGAACAAATGGGTTGCTGCGTGACGGCTGCGCTCCTGTCACCAGCGCGGAAGACGTCTTCGTGGCTCTCGGGCTCGACACGCGAAAGTCCCGTCCCACATCTGATGTGCGCCCTGCTCCGGTCGGTATCGAGCGATGCGTCGTGGCTGCACTGACGAATCAGCCAGGCACCATCGATTCGCTGTCACTTGCGACTGCACTCTCGGTAGTCGACATTGCGCTGGCACTCGGACGACTCGAGTCGGTGGGGTGGGTGAGTCAGACCGGTGCGTGGTGGGAGCTTTTGCCAAGTGTCCACAGTGGCTGAACTGATGGAAGTACCGTGGACATGTGGGCGGGCGGTCTCCTTCGACGCGTGCGCACGTGTACGTGCCGGCGAAACAATCACAGTCAATTGACGACGCCTTTGCGCCGGGAAAGTTCGCTCGCGGTGGTCGAGGAACCGAAGCAACTCGCAGGCATCGAGGCAGTGAGGTGGTGCACTTTGCAGCGTGGGCTCTGACACAGTCCACGAAATCACCAGATCGGGTGACGACCGAGTTGGTTCAGTCATATGTCGAATATCTCGAGGCTCTCGGTTACAGCACCGAGACGGTCGAGCAACGGACCACGACATTGCGGATGTATTTCGAATGGCACATTCGTCAGACGCCCGCCAAACGCGGGGAGCCAGCTCGTGTGAACCCTGCGCGAAAACTGACTATCAGTCACGCACGAGCCTGTGACAAGTGCAGACCGCAGGGGAGTGCGCAGGCTCTTGCACGGGGAATGAGCACGAAGAAGTCGTGTGATGTTCGTGATTCACGACTCACGATGTGGGCACCGTCAGATTTCGAAGTGTCGCTGACGTCGGCATCTGTGAACACACGGAGCGCATATCGACGTGACCTTGAGTTGTTTGCCGAGTGGCTGATGGACATGACACCAATCGCCGACCCGGGCGATGTCGAGCGTGAGCACGTGCGAATGTATCTGGCACATCTTCATGACTTTGGTGCCAGCTCACGAACTGTCGCCAGACGCATTGCGGCACTTCGTAAGTACTTCACGTGGCGAGTACGCAACGGTCACCAGGAACATGACCCGATGATGGGTATCCACACACCGCAGGCAAAAGGGCGATTGCCGCGACCGCTCGATGAGCGCACGGCCATTGATGTCGTGACGGCCGTCGACCCAAGTGCGGAAGAGTGGGAGAGAGCCCGCGACAGTGCGGTGCTCGAGTTGTTGTACGGAAGCGGGCTACGAGTCTCCGAGATCTGCACCCTTCAGACGGACGGTTTCGACAAGAAGTCGGCATCGGTGAGGGTGCTCGGTAAGGGCTCGAAGACCCGGATAGTTCCGGTGAGCAGACCTTGTGCGACGGCACTGATTGCGTGGCTTGGTCAGCGCGGTGAGGTGAGCACTCCAGCATCGGGGAAAGCAATGTTCCTCTCTGGTCGCGGAAAGCCACTCACTCGTCGTGATGTCGCGCGAGTTCTCGATGCGGCGGCGGAACTCGTCGGCTTGGCGGGAGGCACGCACCCACATGCCCTCCGACATTCCTTCGCCACCCATCTCATGGACAGTGGTGCAGACACTCGTTCGATTCAGGAGTTGCTCGGCCACTCTGACGCTGCAACCACTCAGCGCTACACGCACGTGAGCAAAGAGAAATTGCGGAGTTCGTACGTGGAAGCGCATCCGCGAGCATGAACGCACGGCCACATCGCTTCACACTCACCTCTGCATGGGATGCGTGGCACGAGACCAGAGACCCACATGCACGTGAATGGTTAGTCGTCCACTACGCGTCGCTCGTCAAGTTCGTCGCAGGTCGTCTCGCGGCTGGTCTACCGAAGTCCGTCGACACAGGTGATCTCGTGAGCGCAGGTGTGTTCGGTCTGATGACCGCGATCGACCGTTTCGACCCGAACCATGGTGTGAAGTTCGATTCATTCGCAGTTCCGCGCATTCGCGGAGCAATTCTCGACGGACTTCGCGCACTTGACTGGGTGCCGCGTTCGGTGCGAGCAAAGGCGCGGTCGGTACAAGACGCAATCGCTTCACTTGAACATTCTCTCGGGCGATCACCCACTGACGAAGAAATCGCGGCACAGCTGAAAATCGAAGTCGAAGAACTGAACGTGTGGTTGTCTGATGTCGCTGCTGGCGCCGTGGGTCCGCTTGATCACGTCGCTCTCGATGACACACCTGTGAGTGGTGGTGTCGAGACCCAGCCAGGTCGCGCACTCGAGGAGGAAGAACTTCGCGATGCAATGCGGCGCGAGATGACTCGGTTGCCAGAGCGAGAACAAGCTGTGCTCGTGTTGTATTACGAAGACGGACTCACACTGGCCGAAATTGGCGAAGTACTCGGGGTGACCGAGAGTCGAGTGTCGCAGATTCATTCGAAGGCTGTGCTGCAGCTGCGTTCGCGACTGCAGCTGAGCGGACTCGCCTGACCTCGTCACACACTGCAGCCACACATCATGTGCATGTGGCAGGCGATCATGCACATGGTGGTGTCGGCCCTGGCCTCGTGTTCATGGTCGTCGCTGATTCCGGCTCAGGCTGTCGTCACGGATTCATTTCGTGCGCCGGCGTGTGAGCGTTGCCCGGGAAATCGGGGCATCGAATTCAAGGTCTCTCCGACGGGGGGCTCTCGTGCGACTGCGGTCGTGGCATTGCGCGATGGTGAGGTCACATTCGCCGGGGCTGTAGCCCGAACCGTATATGTGGTGCAACGTGTGGCGCCGGGTGCGCTCATCACCTATGGCCGGCTGCTTCGCCCCGCCGTTCAACGCCGGGACCGTGTGCAGCGAGGCGACGTCATCGGCTGGACGGTTGATCAGTTGTATATCGGGGTTCGCATCGGGGGTCGGTATGTCGACCCCCGTGTGGGGCTGGCTGCAGAGGTCCCCGTGTTGGTGCCACCTGGGGCCAAGTCGGTAGTCTGTTCAACGGCCCAGTCGGAGGTCGGCACCAGCCGGCACTTGTGAACTGGCCACAAGAAAAACATGCATCCAGGCCCCCTGCGGTCGCTTCGGCGTAGGCCCGGATGTGGTGAACCGCAGGAGAGGAGAACCTGATCATCATGGCTGTCGTCACTATGCGACAGATGCTCGAGGCCGGAGTGCACTTCGGGCATCAGACCCGCCGTTGGAATCCGAAAATGAAGCAGTTCATTTTCGGTGAGCGCAACGGCATTCACATCATCAACCTCGACCAGACACTTGAGCGCATCGAAATCGCTTATGCGTTCGTGCGTGATCTGGTCGCAAACGGTGGAACCATTCTGTTCGTGGGCACCAAGAAGCAGGCGCAAGATCCTGTGCGTAGTTTCGCTGAGAAGTGCAACATGCCGTACGTGAACGAGCGTTGGCTCGGTGGCATGCTCACGAACTTCGAGACCATCTCGAAGCGCGTCGGCAAGATGGTCGAGTACGAGCGTATGAAGAACTCCGGAGACTTCGAAGCAATGCCGAAGAAGGAAGCACTTCTTCTGTCACGCGAGCTGGACAAGTTGAAGAAGAACCTCTCGGGAATCCAACACCTCACCCGTCTCCCCGACGCGGTGTTCGTGCTCGACACCATGAAAGAGCACATCGCTGTCACAGAGGCAAACAAGCTGAAGCTCCCGGTCATCGCTGTCGTCGACACCAACGTCGACCCCGATCTCATCCAGTTCCCGATTCCCGGTAACGACGATGCGATTCGTGCAAATGACCTCATGGCGCGCGTCATCGCCGAAGCTGTCATCGAAGGCCGATTCATTGCGCAGAAGCGCAACCCAGCTGCAGCTGCAGCTGCTGCGCCGAAGTCGGCGGAAGAAGTTGCGGCATTCGAGGCACAGCAAGCCGAAGCACGTCGTCAAGCTGCTCAGGCGCAAGC
>DAIOTI010000062.1:0-7968 GCA_036752105.1 Ilumatobacteraceae bacterium
GGTGGTGAGGCCGTCGCCACAGCACTTGTCGCGTGGGAAGGTCGCCTTGTCGATGATGGTCACACGGTGACCTGCCCGAGTCAATGAAATGGCTGCCGCACTACCTGCGGGGCCGCCGCCGACGATGGTGACTGTGAGGGGCACGACGCAAGAGGTTAGGTCTGTGTCGTCGATAAGTCCCGTTGGAGCGGCCGTTCCTATGATGAAAGCCGGATTGAAATCACGCTCTATGACGGGAGAGACGAACAATGGCTCGATTGTGTGAAGGACGTGTCGCAGTTGTCACTGGTGGCGCACGTGGAATCGGACGGGAACACTCATTGAGCCTCGCGCGTCACGGGGCCAAGGTCGTGGTGAATGATCTTGGAGGAAACATCGACGGTAGTGGTGGCGACATGTCGGCAGCACAGCAGGTGGTCGACGAGATCAAGGCAATGGGTGGAGAGGCAGTCGCAAATGGTGACGACGTCTCATCATGGGACGGAGCCAAGCGACTCATCGACACTGCTGTCGACACATTCGGGGACCTTCATGTGGTCATCAACAACGCCGGCATTCTGCGCGACCGAATGTTGACCAACATGACGGAAGATGAGTGGGATGCAGTCATCAAGGTGCACCTGAAGGGCACTTTTGCTCCGGCGCGGCACGCTGCTGCCTACTGGCGCGAGCAACACAAGGCCGGAAAGCCGGTGAGTGGTCGCATCATCAACACCACGTCGGTTTCAGGGATCTATGGAAACCCCGGACAGACGAACTACGGAGCAGCCAAGGCAGGTATCGCTTCGTTCACGATCATCGCTGCGCTAGAGCTCGCGCGCTACGACGTCACCGTCAATGCGGTCGCGCCGGTCGCGCTGACGCGAATGACGGAGAATCTGAGCGCTGCCCCGGCAAACGATTCCGAGCGCGACATGCGCTCTCCTCGATGGATTGCTCCGATTGCAACATGGCTCGCATCGCCAGAGGCGGCCCATGTGACCGGTCGCGTCTTCGAAGCAAGTGGTCAGGTGCTCGCAATTGCCGAAGGGTGGCATCGTGGTCCACGCACTAAACCGATCGATGATGCTGAAGCACTCGGACCAATCGTCGAAGAGTTGTTGTCGAAGGCTCGCAAGAACGCGGGCATGAACGGCGAAGAGGGCCACCCGCCCCAGCCAGCCTGACTTTGACGACAGCTCGCAACATCACACCTCAAAAAACATCACACAGGGAGACACACGAACATGCCACTTAATCCTGATGCAGTCGGTTCAGTCGGTGAACCAGGCGAAGCCACTTGGACCAGTAAGGACGCGTTGCTCTATGCAGTGAGCGTCGGTGCCGGAACCGAGGAACTCCAGTACACGACCGAGAACACGAAGGATGTGTCGCAGAAGGTGCTTCCGACATTCCCGGTAGTCGTGACATCCGGGGGAATGGGCGCCATGTCGAAGATCGGGACGTTCAACCCGGCGATGTTGGTCCATGGTCAGCAGGCTGTGACTTTGCACCGGCCGATCCCGGTTTCCGGAACTGCGGTACTCACCGGTCGCATCGTCGCGATGTACGACAAAGGGAAGGCCGCCGTCGTCGTCACTGCCACCGATGCAGTCGACAAGGCCGATGGAAAGACTCTGTGGACGTCCACGAACTCGTTGTTCATTCGCGGCGAAGGCGGATGGGGTGGTGACCGTGGCCCGAGTGGTCCCCAGAATGTTCCACCTGATCGTGCACCCGATTTCGAAGTGACGTACCAGACGACCAAAGACCAAGCTCTGGTGTATCGCTTGAATGGCGACCGAAATCCACTGCACAGCGACCCGTCGTTCGCACAGATGGGCGGATTCGATCAGCCGATTCTTCACGGACTCTGCACCTACGGATTCACTGGTCGCGCGCTTCTTCATTCATTGTGTGGTGGCGACTCGGACAAGTTCCGTCACATCGAAGGCCGTTTCGCCTCGCCTGTCCTTCCTGGAGAGGCGCTGACGATTCGCATCTGGAAGACAGAAGCCGGGCAAGCCGTATTCACGACATCGGTCGGCGATCGAGTGGTTCTCGACCAAGGACTTGTGCGCTTCGATTAGGTGAGAAGCGGCTTCAACTTGTTTGCGATGGTCTGCACATGACGCATGACCATTTCTTCTGACATGCCGGCAATCGATGCCCACAAGAACATGGTGTCGACGGGCGCGTCTGCAGCTGTTCGCTTCATGTGGTCGGCGATCACGTCGGCCGTTCCGTAGGCGAATGAGGACATCGACGAACTCTCTGGCTTGTTGAGCAGACGTTCTGGGTCGACTGGGCGAGGAGCGGGGTAGTCCGTGCCTTCGACACCAGCTGCCTTGTACGTGTCGAACATGTGTCGAACATGCTCGCGTACGACGGGCCAATCTCGTTCCGGGTCGTCGGAGACAAAACCTTGAATCGAACCTCCCATGCGCGCAATCGACAAGTCGTGTCCTGCTTCTTCCAGACCAGCTTTGTAGTGCGGCCACATCTCGCCCTTCGGCGTGAGCAGGCCTTCCCCGAGAAGGCCTGCACGACGCGCCCCCTGTGGTCCTCCGTATCCCATCCAGATGGGAATATGGCTCTGAACAGGCTTCGGAGTGACAGGTGAGTCAACCGACCACATTGTGCGAATTTGTCTCGCACGATCATCATTCGTTGAATAGCGAGACTTCAGGTTTGCGCCGTACAGATCAAATTCGGGCACTCGGTAACCGGCTCCGAGCCCGAGTTCGAGGCGACCGTTGCTGAGGATGTCGACGATGGCGGCATCCTCAGCGAGGGCTGCAGCCGGTTGTAGTGGACCCAAAAGGATCGCAGTTCCGATGCGGATTGTCTTCGTGCGCGCAGCGACTGCAGCGGCCATTGTGAGAGGACGGGGTAGGTATCCATCGGCAAAGAGATGGTGTTCTGAGAACCACACAGAGTCGATACCGAGACGCTCGGCTTCTTGACACACTTCGATCGCAAAGTCATAGACGCGATTGATTGGTCGTTGGAATTGCTCCGGATTGCGTAAGTCGAACTGAAGACCAATTTTCACGTGTGCCATCTTGCCAGAAGACCCACAAGGCGGCGGTCTCTGTCGTCATCTGGCGTCAAGCGAAGGAGTTGAAACCCTGCATCAGAACAGTGTGAGATCGGCCGGCCTGTTGCCACGCAGCACGTCGTAGTCCACTTCGACACATGCGATGTCGCGAGTTGCAGCGAGTGTGCGAGCTTGCGGTTTGATGCTCTGAGCGACGAAGATTCCGCGAACCATTCCGAGAGCGGGATCGCGTCGCAGATATTCGAGATAGCGAGCCAGTTGTTCGACGCCATCAATGTCTCCTCGCCGCTTCACTTCGATTGCGACGGTGTCACCTCGTTCGTCCCGACAGAGCAAGTCGACCGGTCCGATTGCTGTCTGGTATTCCCGGCGCACCAGTCGCAGACCACTTTCTATGTGTTCAGGTAGAGCTGCAAGAAGTTCTTGTAGATGTGCCTCGACACCATCTTTCGACAAGCCGGGATCATCACCGAGTTCGTGTGCGGAATCACTCAGGACTTCGTGGAGAAAGATAGTCAGGGTCTCGCCCTTGGTGTTCGTCACCTCCCAGCGATCATCGAATTCGGTAATCGTGTTCGGAGCGTTCATCCAGTTCAAGGGTTTGTATGCGCCACCGTCGGCGTGGATGGCGACACATCCATCGGCTTTCACCATGATGAGACGATTCGCTTCAGGCAAGGTCGACTCGAGACGACCGGCATAGGACACCGAACATCGAGCAACCACCAGCCTCATGTTCGCGTCCTCCTCGTGCACGGCGAGTCCGTGCGTGTCTCAAATGTAGAGAGACGGTCAGGAGACGACGTAATCGCGCATACGCTTCTGGATGAGTTCGCGCCGCTTCTGCAATTCGCGGTAAGTGAGCGAATTGGTGGACACATCGACACCAAGGCTCGCCTTGACACTGTCGAAATTGAATTCAACGGCAGTCGGGTCGATGCCCAACTCCTTGCCGAGTCGCTCACCGTGTCTCTGGGCGAAGACAAGCGTGATGTTGGCGACCTCAGCCAAGAGGTCGAGGTCTGGTGCGAGCCTCGCGATAGCACCGTCGAGGAACACCATGTTCTTGACGTACAACATCAGTTCCTTCGGCAGTTTCGCGCCGTAGGCGAGCAGCGACTTCACGACGCGCTGGACTTCTTTCACTAATTCCTCTCCGGACAACGTCGTCGGGTCGATTGGCTCTGCGAGCCGCAGGTCGACGATGACGTCGTCGATGACAGTGTCGAGAGGCAAGGCCCCGAGGTCGCGAAGCGCCGCCACCTGACCACGAAGGTCATTCGTGGTCGCAGCAAGCATGAGTTTCAGAAATGCGAGTCGCCGCGCGTCGCTCAGCCGACCGACGATGCCGTAATCAAGCAACGCCGTGCGTCCATCAGCCATGACGAACAAGTTGCCGCCGTGCAGGTCACCGTGGAACACCCCGCGAATGAGCGCCCCCTCCATGAATGCGATCATCCCTGTCCGGATGACGGCCTCAGTGTCGATGCCGGCGCTGTGCATGCCGGCTACATCGTCGAAGTTGAAGCCTTCCAGGCGCTCCATGACCAGCACCCGTTTCGTGACGAGTTCAGGATGTGGTCGCGGCACGACGTAGCCATCCTGATTCAGCTCTCGCAACATCGTCGCGACATCGACCATGTTCGCGGCCTCCATGCGGAAGTCCAGCTCTTCGACGATGGTCTCTGCGAACAACTCCACCAATGCAGGTGGATTTGCGAGTGCAGCCACTGGAATGCGACCGATCATCAATGGCGCGATCCACGACATGACCTTCAGATCCTCGCGCACTCGGTCTGACACCGTGGGTCGTTGGACTTTCACAACCACGTCTTCGCCGGTGCGAAGAGTTGCTCGGTGTACCTGGGCGATGGAAGCTGCTGCGAGTGGCGTGGTGTCGAATGTCGCGAAGACATCAGAGAGCCGTGCCCCAAGGTCGCGTTCGACGGTGCGCAACACGTCAGAGAACTTCTCGGCAGGAACTTGGTCGCGACATTTTTTGAACTCGCCGACAAGTTCTTCCGGAAACAGGCCTTCACCGCTGCTGATGATCTGAGCGAGCTTGATGTACGTTGCCCCGAGTTTCTCGATGGCTATGCGAAGTCGACGAGACAAATCGGCACGAGACTCCTCAGGAGTGTCGAATGTCGAGAACCATAAGATTCCGCGCCGACGCAGATACCAAGGTGCGACAGCGCGTCCGAGGCAATACACGACGACGACCAAGCGTCGAAGCGGAGGCAGGATGCGTCGCTTTGTCAGGGTGGGAACTTCGCGTTGTGCGGCTGCTCGAAGATCGATAGCGACTTCTGTCCACGCGGAACCCGCAGGGTCAAGAATCCACGGTGGTTGATCAGAGAACGCACCGAAGGCCAAGTCAGCCGCCGGAGCGAGGGGGGAGACGCTCACATCTGAAGTCTGCCTGCTCGCACGTAACGGTGCCTCGTCGTGAGGGTGATTGCTCATGCGACGAGGGTTATTGTCACGCAGATGAGCAAAGACCTCGATGTGACTCGCGCGCCTGGTCCGTTGGCTGGTGTGCGAGTAGTCGAGCTCGGCGTCATGGTTGCTGGCCCCGCCGCAGGTGGCGTGATGGCCGATTGGGGTGCCGATGTCATCAAGGTCGAATCGCCGACAGGTGATCCACTTCGGCACATCTTTGCCGCGCTTGGCACCGTCGGCGACTTGCCGACCCCTCCGTTCGAGATGGACAACCGCGGCAAACGTTCCGTTGTTCTCGATGTCGCAAATGAAGGTGACCGAGCAACGTTGTTGTCTCTCATCAAAGACGCCGATGTGTTTCTCACCAATGTGCGTTTACCCTCGCTAGCGCGGCTAGGACTTGATCCCGAGACTCTGACCGAACAGTTTCCGAACCTCATCTATGCGCTTCTCACCGGCTACGGACAAAGTGGTCCTGATGCTGGACGTGCTGGTTATGACGTCGGTGCGTTCTGGGCACGATCCGGATTGGCGCAAAACACTGTGCCGCTCGATGCGTACCCGTCGATGCTCGGTGGCGGGGTGGGCGATCATGTCACAGCGATCACGCTGGTGTCAGGAATCGCCGCCGCCTTGTTCGATCGCACTCGTACTGGCCGCGGACGGTTGGTGCATACCAGTCTCTTGCGTGCTGGCGTGTACGCGAACAGTTGGACGCTCGGTGTGCACCTTCGCTTCGGACGAGTCGAGAGTGCGCGTAATAGAGAGGACAGTCGCACGCCGCTTATCAACCCGTATCGCACAGGAGATGGACGGGGGCTCTGGTTGCTCGGGCTCGAAGCTGATCGACATTGGCCGAACGTGGTGCGTGCCATCGGTCGTGAGGATCTGTTCGATGATCCTCGTTTCGCAACTGCCACGAGTCGCAAGGAAAATGGCGGAGCAATCGTGGCATTGCTCGATGAAGTTTTCACTCGATACACACGTGACGATCTGACGAAGATTCTCGACGCACACGACGTGTGGTGGGCGCCCATCAACACCATTGCAGACACTTTGGAAGACCCACAAGTGGTACTCAATGAAGGCCTCGTCGACATGATGCCGCGCGAAGGCGAAGAACCCTTTCGTGCAGCGAACAGTCCGATCGACTTCGGTGGTTATGCGGTGCGTCCGGGAGCAGTGCCGACCCTTGGTGAGCACGAACCGCGTTGGTGACACCCAGCAACTTGAAGCGTCATCGGTTGCGTTTGCCCCAGAGGGACTCGAGCACCGGTTCGGCGAGTTCCTTGCGACACACCAACAAGTCGGGAAGCCACGTGTCGCGATCGTTGTATATGAGAGGTGATCCGTCGATACGACTGACATGTAGCCCTGCGGCGGCAGCGACAGCAGCAGGTGCGGCGGAATCCCACTGGTGCATGCCGCCGTCATGTACGTAGATGTCGGCTTGGTTCATGACGATTGACATCGCCTTTGCACCTGCGCTACCGAGGCGAAGTGCTTCACAGTTCAAGTCTTCGGCCACGATGACGGCGCAGTAGGGCGCCCGGCTTCGCGACGTCACAAGCCGCGGTCGCTCTGATTCTCTGGCATCAACGACGGGAGCCGGGTCGGTGCAGAACACTTCGTCAATCGCAGGCAACGACACCGCACCTGCGGTGAGCTGACCGTGCTCCCACAGTGCGACATGGACGGCCCAGTCGGCGCGCCCCTCGCCGTACTCGTTCGTTCCGTCGAGTGGGTCGATGATCCACACTCGATCTGCCGTGAGACGTCGTGCGTCGTCTGCGCCTTCTTCAGACAAGACAGCGTCGTCGGGGCGAGCTTCGCGAAGACCGGTCATCAAGAAACGATGACCGAGCATGTCGCCGGTGTCTTTGAGGGTCCACATGGTGGTGCCCTTGGCAACCAGCGAGGTGCGATGGGAGAGGAGTTGGCGACCTGCCTCACGAGCAAGTGTCTTGGCTAGTTCATGGTCGTTCAGGTTCCGCCACGGCGACATATCGATTGCTTCGTCGGTCACTGCACACCGCGCACCAATGAGATGGTGTCTTTCACCAGCTGGCGCGCTGTATCTTCGTCCGCTCCTTGCGCCACAAGTTCGGCGATTCGTGCTTCGATACGTTCGGCGAGTGCATCACTGAATACATCGACACGCTGTGTGCGCGTGACAGCAGTTGCTGCAAGTAACACGACAGCAGCAAGCGCGGTGGTGCCACCGAATGTGAGCACCCAACCCTCGTTGTTGCCGGCAATCGATGACACGATCATCCCGGCGATTCCGCCGACGAAGATGAAAGCGCACAGCAATCGGAGTGACTTCACGGCTCGGCCGATCACCTTGCGAGCGGCTTGTACTTGATGCGGTGAGGTTGTTCGGCGGCAGAACCAAGTTCTTTGCGTCGCCACGATTCGTACTCACTGAAGTTGCCTTCGAACCACCGCCCTTGGCTGTCGCCCTCGAAGGCAAGGACGTGTGTGGC
>DAIOTI010000063.1:0-6822 GCA_036752105.1 Ilumatobacteraceae bacterium
GTGTCCAGATCTCATGGTCCAACGCGAGAAAGTCATCGAGGTCTTCTGGGGCTACTTCGAAAACGAGCACCTCGACTGGCAGTCGTTCACCCTTGACGTATTCGTATGAATGCGGAGTCGACGATTCACCCTGGCTCATCGCAACCACTTTTCAGATCGAGAGATTGCTGCGATGTCGATGTCGTCGAACATGAGAAGAACAACCGTGGTCACGCCGAGTTCCACCCAGCGATCCAACCGCGGGTCTTTTCCGCTCAAGAGGTCCTCACTGAAGAAGTCCCAGACGCTGACATCGAATGTGTCGGTACGTCCAGAGTTCTCGTGCGCTTCAATCGCCGCGGTCAGGGCATCGTCACACACGTCACTTGTCGCACGGATATTGACGCCATCGGCACGCTCGCCTGCGAGTTTGGCGAGAGAGACGCTGTTGACGCCGATGACGACCTCTGGACGTGGATCGGGAAGTGGGTAGGTGTCGTATGTCGAGTCACGCTGTGAAGACCACATTGCGTCGAGTAGGTCGAGGGTCGTAGCCAGCACAGCGTGACGCTCACGCATCGTCGCTGGTGGAACCATGCCGAGCGTTGTTCGCTCGATAGCGAAGGAATTGTTCGGTCCGCCACCGGCACCGAGTCCGAGTACGTGGCGCCCATTCGAGACTTCCTGAAGGGTGGCTGATGCATTTGCGAGCAGTCCCGCATTTCTATTGCCGACATTGACGACGAGCGGTCCGACATTGATTCGCGAGGTGATTGCTGCAATCGCTCCGAGTTGTGTGAAACATTCGGGCATCGTCGGGGCTTGCATCGTCGCCCCGCGCAAGTGATCCATCGTCCAGAATGTACGGAAGCCAGCGTCATCTGCTGCTCGTGCCGCATCAGCAATCACATTCCACGGCTTGATTCCGGGGTTGACTTGAATGTCGAAGTTCACGAGTGAAGAAACCCGGAGAGTTCGCGATAAAAGCTTTCTGAGATCGCCTCATAGTCGCCACGTGTGGCCATCGGGGCCAATTGAATAACCAACGAGAATCCGAGGGACAGGGCCTGAGAAGTTGCTGTGATGGCTTGAATGAGCTCGCGTGGAACGTTCATCACACTGAAAAGGTCGACAGCAACAGCCAACTCATCACGGTGAACTTGACGTATCGTCTTTCGAACAACACTGTTCGTACGTGCGGCAATGAATGCTTCATGCCTGAAGCGGTGCCACTGACGGCGGTCAGCGATGTTGGCCGCAGCGAAGTGCGCGGCAAAACCAAAACCAAGGTCTCTTCTATTCAAACCTTCGGACTCGAAGTCGAGGCTCTCCTGTCTCGTACGTCGCAGCAGAGTGTCGATGGAGTCCACGATGAGGTCTTGCTTCGACAGGTAAACGTTGTAGATACTTCCGGTGGTCAGACCGGACCTTCGCGCGATGCGAGCGACCGTGGTTCGTTCGTATCCGACCTTGGCGATGATGTCGGCCGTCGTCATGATGAGTGCATCTCGCACTGCGTTTCCTGTGTCTGCCGAGATTGACGAATAGGAGTATGCATCGGCGGATTTCGAGGAGGAGGTGGCTCGCGAGATGCCACTGGCGAGAGTCGGGAGCGCCAACGGCCATTGTTCGAATTCATCATCTACGAATCGGTGCATCACCGTTCCGAAAATGAGCGCGAGAGTCACTGCGCTTTTGGCAATGTCGACAGGGTTCGCATTCTCATTGATGCCATAAGAGTCGAGCCAACCTGCGACTTCCGGTAGCAGAATCTCTGCCAGTGCATCGTTTCGTTGTGCGGCCACCAGGCCTTCAACTCCGAGCGCTACACACGGATCATTGCGGGTGTCAAGGGACAGATGGTCGACCAGAGTCGAGCTGTTGTTCATCTCCCGGCACTCATGCATCGCCTGGTCGAGAAACCTCTTCAACTTCGGAGCGATTTCGTCGGTCACGAGATTGACCAGAAGATCCTCGTTGTCCTCGAATCGCCCGTAGAGGGCACCAGTCGTGAGTTGAGCCTTCTTCGCGACTTCGCTCAGTGCTAGACCATCTAGCCCATTCTTATTTGCGACCGAGATCGCCGATCGGATGATACGACCATCGTTCTCGATGGATCGTTGGGAACGTGCGCGAGTGATCACCGGCCGTTCGACAGAAGGACTGCGCACAATTCTCTCGACCACGCCATGACGCTACTTGGCTTGGGAAACATCTCGAAAGCCCTGAGAAACAGCCATTTCCTGCCTGCGGTGACATCGCACGATTCTCACGCCAGAATGGCTGCGGAAGGTGTTTCATGTTCCGACGCAATCCCCACTACCAGCAGTTTCCGCGAATCGTCGTCGTGGTCGCGACGTGTCTTCTTGCTTGCTCCGTCGGCCCTGTGCGCGCCGAGGCTGCCTCACGTCCGTTGATGCTTCCTGTCGACGCAGGAATCGCCGTGTCCATCCCGCGTGGACCTTCGCCGAGTGTCGCACGAGCTGTCGCAATCGCCCGAACCCATTCCACTTTGACTCTCGCGCTCCAGGCGCCTGCGACAGGAAAGAAAGAGTCGCCGATCGCTCGATACTCAATACGCGTGAAGAACCTTCGAACGGGCAATGTTCAACGACGAGTCATTGCTGCATCGCCGAGCAAAGTCGTGTATCCGAAGTTTGTCGTTGCTTCGTCGAGCCGCTACTCGGTGACCGTCGGTGCGGTGCGCATGACTGGCAAGGTGTCGACATGGACGAGTCCAGTTGTCGCGACAGCGGCAAAACCAAAGATGCCCACGACGACAGTTCCGAGAGCGGTGCCAAAGATTGCACCCAAGAAAGTTGCCACCACGACGACGTTGCTTCCGAAGTACGACCCTGTCTCGGTGACGGCACAAGAGTCTGCGTGGTACCCGAGTGCAATTCCGGACAGGTCGACACCTTCATGGAACGTGCCGATAGGGAGCTACGTTCGAGGTCGTGACGTGTATCCGATGGATGTCACGATGCCGATTGCTAAACGCGTTGCGTGCAATCAAGCCAAGACAGCCCCGCAGGGCATCATCATCTTGTCCTTTGGTCGACAGGTGGAGACCGGAGCATCCGGTTTCGGCATGGTCATTCCCTACGCCGATATGGCGAAAGTCGCCGCGACGTGGGCGAGTGGTCTGGCCGAGTGCGGTTCCGGAAAGTGGGAGGTCTCGCTCGGCACATCGAATTCAGGTGCTGTCACTGCATTCAACGGCTACACCGGCGGCCAGGCCTGGGCAGCACTTGTCGCTGAGGCGCGAAAAATTTCTGATCCTCGTGTAGCCATTTCGGGCGCTGTTGACCTTGAACCCGGATGGGGGCCACCGGGGCAGGCGAGGGCGTGGGTCGACGGTTACGTGGCGTCAACGTCCACTCGGCTGTGGAACTTCGGATCAGCCGATGCCTGTCCCCAGACCGTGAGCTCGAAGTTGACGTGCGGCAATGGCTGGACACTTGACGACGTGCTGTGGGTTTCCTCGCATGCAGGTCCTCAAGTCTTGGCGATGCCCCAGATTCATACATTGAGTGGCTCACAGGCGCGTCAATGGGCTGTACTCGCGGCGAGAGCCGTCGCGCTTGGAAAGCCGTTGCGGCTTGCCTCGTTCACCGTGCAGACAGCTGCTTGCGCTCAGCGAGCAGCCGGGTGTGGTTCGACTGGACTTGCGGCATGGGATGGCTGGTTCCAGTTGCGTAGCGCACTCGACGCAATTCCCTCGACTGTCGGAACGCCTATCGGGGCTCCGATGGATATCCGCTGGGGATGGGGAGGACCGCTGTTCGTTCCGCCACCGACGACCACCACGACGACGACCACTACAACCACGACGACGACGTCGACAACAACAACGACCGTTCCCACGTCGACGACATCGTCGTCGACATCAACATCTTCGACTACCACAACGTCACCGAGTTCTACGTCCACAAGTTCGAGTACTACAACATCGAGCACTTCAACATCGAGCACTTCGACTTCCACTTCGACGACCACCACGTCTCCATAACCGCGCGTCTAGGGTGTCAACGTGGTGCGTTCACGTCACAAAAATCGACGACTTCTTCACCTGTTTTTGTCCGTCGCTTGCGTTGCGACAATGTCGTCCACAAGCGATGCACAGGCCTCTGCACCAGCCATCAATTTGAAACTTGTGCGCAAAGTCGGAGAGGGAATCTCGCCGAAGTCAGTCGTTGCATCACCTCAAGGAATTGTGATTGCGCAGAACATGATGTACACCCATGGCGTCACTGCCTATGACTCGGAGGGAACACTTCTCACTCGAATCTCCGATGCTGTGCCGATGAGCATGTTGGGGCTCAAGAGGAGCGGAGGAGCGACGGGGTCACCGGTCGAGGCTGCATTCAGCCCCGACGGCACCTTCGCCTATGTGTCGAATTATCAAATGTATGGATCGGGGTTCAACAAGCCCGGCTTCGACAAGTGCATCGCTGCAGATGGATATGACGAGAGTTATGTGTACAAGATCGACATGACGAAGCTTCGGGTCGTCGCAGCTGTTCGAGTCGGTGCCGTGCCGAAGTTCCTCGCCGTGTCGCCAGATGGACAGACACTCCTCGTGTCGAATTGGTGTTCGTCCACCGTGAGCGTCGTCGATCTCGCGACCTTCAGGGAAAAGCGCCAAGTTCTCGTCGGGCGATATCCAAGGGGTATCGCGATCTCCAACGATTCAGGTGTCGCCTACATCGCCGTCATGGGCGGTGGCCGAATCGCCCGAGTCGATCTGACGACCTGGAAAGTGAAGCAGTGGCGCTCGCCGAACTCGACACCGCGTCACATTCTGCTCAGCCCCGATGGCTCCAAGTTGTACGTGTCGCACAACATCGCATCTGTGGTCGCTGAAGTGAACGCGTCGAATGGGCGGGTGCTTCGCCGAGTGACGACAGGGAAAGCCCCACGAACGATGGCCATGAGCCCAGATGGTGCAGCTTTATATGTGGTGAATTACGACTCAAACACCGTTTCAGTCGTTGATTCGACCTCGATGAAGGTCGTGCAGACCGTCAACACCCCGACACACCCCATCGGGGTCACTTTCGAGCCGACCAAGAACCGAGTGTGGGTGGCTTCCTATCATGGGACATTGTTGTTGTACGACCGAGTGTGAGCTCGGCCGAGAACCAGTCACATCGTCAAGGAGTGCGCATGGGAATTCCATCAGATCTTGAGATCGCCCAGGCTGCGCAATTGGCGCCACTCGGCGACATCGCAACTCAGTTGGGTCTACAAGACAGTGAGGTCGAGCCGTACGGACGTCACGTCGCCAAGGTCGACTTGTCTGCCATCTCTCGACTCGAAACTCAACCACGTGCGAAATATGTCGTCGTCACGGCAATCACTCCGACGCCCCTCGGTGAGGGCAAGACCACAACTGCAGTCGGCCTCGGACAGGCAATGAAGCACATCGGAAAGCGCGGCGTTCTCAGCCTGCGACAACCATCGATGGGCCCGACATTTGGCATCAAGGGAGGTGCAGCGGGTGGAGGGTATAGCCAAGTTGTGCCGATGGAGTTGCTGAACCTTCACCTGACGGGTGACTTCCACGCGGTGACTGCAGCGCACAACATGTTGGCGGCAATGCTCGACAATCATCTTCACCAAGGAAACAAACTCGGACTCTCGTTGAAGAAGATCACATGGAAGCGCGTGCTCGACGTGAACGACCGTTCGTTGCGAAACATCGTGATTGGCATGGGGGGCAAAGATGACGGGGTGGTTCGCGAGACGGGGTTCGACATCACCGCCGCATCCGAAGTGATGGCAATCTTGGCTCTGTCGACTTCCCTTGACGATATGCGTGCCCGTCTCGGTCGAATTGTCGTTGGTTACACCGAGGACGACCGTGCGGTGACGGCAGACGATCTTGACGCGGGTGGGGCAATGGCCGTCATCATGCGTGATGCGTTGAAGCCGAATCTCATGCAGACCCTCGAGAACACCCCCGTGCTCATTCACGCTGGTCCATTCGGAAATATCGCTCACGGCAATTCGTCGATCATCGCCGATCTGATCGGAATTCGTGCTGCCGAATTTCTCATCACCGAAGCTGGTTTCGGGGCCGACATGGGTGCAGAGCGATTCTTCAACATCAAGTGTCGAGCATCTGGGCTGCGACCCGATGCTGCAGTGTTAGTCGCGACGGTACGTGCATTGAAGGCACACTCTGGTCGGTATCGCATCGTCGCTGGAAAGCCGTTGCCACCAGAACTACTTGAAGAGAATCCGGACGATGTACGTGAAGGTGCGGCAAACCTTATTCAGCAGATCGAGAATGTGAAGGTTCATGGCGTGTCGCCCGTCGTGGCTATCAATGCGTTTCCGTCCGATCACGACAGCGAACATCGGGTCATCAGCGAAATCGCAGCCTCACTCGGCGCGCGGGTGGCAGTCTGCACCCACTTTGCCGATGGAGGTCGAGGGGCTGTTGATCTGGCTCGAGCTGTGGTCGAAGCTTGTGAAGAGCCGAGTGATTTTCGGTTTTTATATCCAGATGAAGCGTCACTCAGAACCAAGATCGAGACCGTTGGAACAACTATCTACGGTGCCGGCAAAGTCGAGTACTCAGCCGAAGCGTCACGACAAATCGATGTGTATGAAGCAAATGGCTTCGGATCACTGCCTGTCTGTATCGCAAAGACTCATCTGTCGATCAGCGCTGATCCCAAGTTGCGGGGAGCTCCGAAAGGACACACCATCACGGTGCGCGAAGTGCGAGCATCTGTGGGTGCAGGATTCGTGTATCCGATCTGTGGAGACATGCGCACGATGCCGGGCCTCGGTGCCAGCCCCGCTGCAAGTCGCATCGACTTCACCGACGAT
>DAIOTI010000063.1:6832-7835 GCA_036752105.1 Ilumatobacteraceae bacterium
GGCTTGACACCTGCACCTGCAGGCGACAGATGAACGCGATCTAATTGCCGCGTAGTTGCGCCACAACTGGCGCAAAAGAGTCGACGTCTTCTCCGCCGACGATGATGTAGCTGAAGCCCCAACGTTCCCGTTGCGCGAGGAGCTGCTCGACGATTGCGCTCGGAGGTCCGATTGCACCGAAAGGTGTGGAGTCGACCATTTCGCGAGGTGCATTGAAGAAACCAGCGAGCGCATCGACGGCAGCTGTTCGGTCTTCTGTGACGTTGACGATAAAGGCCCTGATGTTCATTTCTATGTGGTCGAGCCGGTTTCCAGCTGCCTCGATGACAATGCCGACTTTCTCATCCACTGACTCAGCTGACATGTGGCCGATTGTCTCTCCATCGATGGCGCCGGACTTGAGATTGGGGTTGATGCCGACGATGTCGGCATTCTGTGCAGCAAATGTGAGCACACGTTTTCCTCCACCACCAATGAGAATGGGAGGGCATGGCGCTTGTACAGGTTTGGGTAATCCGTTGTAGCCGCTGATTGTGTAGTGCTTGCCCGAGAATGAGAACGGTCCGTCAGCCATGCAACCTCGGATGACGCTCACGCCTTCGATGAAGCGATCAACGCGCACGCCAGGTGAGTCGTATGCAATGCCTGCTTGCTCGTAGTCGGTGATCATCCAACCCGCACCGATACCAATTTCGACCCGGCCAGAAGACAGCACATCCATGGTCGCCAACTCTTTGGCAAGCACCACAGGATGTTTGTAGTCATTGTCGAAGACCAGAGCACCGATTCGTAATGTTGTCGTGGCAGCGGCTGCTGCGGCGAGGGCCGGAATCGGGGCGAACTGCTCGGTGAAGTGATCCGGCATCGTCAACACGTCGAAGCCGTTCGCCTCCGCTTTGCGTGCAAGCTCGGTCCAGGTCTTGCCGTCCACCGAGTGCGACGCTTGAATTCCGAATCGGAAGGGCTTTTGGGGCAATGAAGACATGCGTGCACCGTACCAATG
>DAIOTI010000064.1:0-7824 GCA_036752105.1 Ilumatobacteraceae bacterium
GAGTGAAGGCCGACCTGGTGTCACGTCGACATCGACTATCGGCCCGGAGTACGTAGCACGCACCACCCGCACATTCGAACGACGACCTCGACGTCGGAGCACGAGACGTGCAAGACCTCCACGCACAGGAGGAAGTAACAACAAGATGCCGAGCACGTCGGTCACGAATCCGGGAACGAGAAAGAGCAGGCCCGACACGAGAAGACAAGCCCCGGCGATGATGTCGCGTGAAGGCATCTCACCCTTGTCGATAGCGGCCATGAACGACCGGAACACTCGCACACCTTCATATTTCGCGAGTGCGGTTCCGAAGACAGACACTCCGATCAGCAAAGCGACAGTTGTGACGATGCCGACACTTGAGCCGACCTGCACAATGACCCACACCTCTGCCAGAGGCACGAGTACGAGTAGCGCAAAAACTATGAGCACCGACTATTCGCTCCCGGTGTCGCCGCTCTTGCGCATCTCGCGGTAGTCGCGTGCGCCACCTTCCAGCGGTTCGACTTCTAGCGTCACTCCGTCAATTGCCACGACACGAAGACCCTGCGCATCCACAAGTGGCGTCGCCCGGTTCGTGCGAGCCCGCCACTCAGCCCCGTCAATACGTACTGTTCCGTTCGGACTGATTGCTCCGACGGCAACGCCTTCGCGTCCGATCAACCATTCACGCCCGATTGTCGGTGTCGCAAAGCGGGTACGCGTCATCGACGGCATCCCAACGATGAACGTGAGCGCCATTCCACCGATACAAGTGGCCAGTGTGATCCACGACGGTCGCATGACATGTGCCCCCACCGACTCGAAGAGCGAGAACGACGAGATGACATAGAGAACGAGTCCGACACCCGTCCACAGCCTGGGAACACCCACCTGGACATCGACAGCGAACGCGACCATCGCAAGTAGCAGCAACACAAGTCCGGTGCCGTTGACCGGCACGTATGACATGCCGATGCTCGCGAGCACAGTGCACACAGCACCAACGAGTCCGGCCACACCAATTCCGGCGGTGAAGAGCTCGAAGATGAGGAGTGCAAGACCTATAGAGATGAGGAGATACGCCGACGCAGGACTTGCGACCGTGTGGAGCAGGCGTGGCACCAAACCCAATTTGAAAAAACGAGCAGTGGTGGCCTCACGCACCACTTGTCCGTTGTCATCCAGCGCATCTACGACAGTGTCGAGTTGCTTCCCGTTGACAGTCAATCCATCGAGTGCAAACAACATGTTTCTCAACACGGGAACACCACGGTCATCCGTCGAGAACTTCAGAACTTTCTGATCGCGAGCCTCGAGAAACCCCATCGAGCCGTTCGTCAACAAATCGTCAGCAGCACCAAAACTCACCGACTCGTCGTTCAATTTCTTCAACGTTCCGGTGTAACCGATGCGAGCTCCAGGAGCCATCGCAGTCACATCTGCGACAGCCAACAACTGCGCTGGTGCGCCATATGCGCGAGCACCAGAGGGGCCCACCCATACTCCGATCGGAATCGACGCTTCCGCCACCTGTCTCAAGAGCTCCACGAATCGTTCTTCTGACACCACTGATGCCCTGCTGTTCAATTGCAGAACCAGGGCTTGCGAACCGTTTGTTTTCGCACGATCGATGGAATCAGTGATCTCGTTCACGAGAATCTCGTCAAGAAGACCACTGACTTCGACCACATCGACCGGGGCCAACTCAGTTGAATCAGTGGCTGTGGCACGATGGTCGGTGTGAAGTCCAGCGCGGTCAACCTCGCCCGTGGCGTGCGCCATGTCCACACCGGACATGAGTCCCGCGAGCGGTGCTGCAACTGTGACGCCGACTGCAAGCAACCAACGTTGCATTCTGCGCGGGCGCACTAGAAGGTCACCTCAATCGATGGAGTTGGCGAAGTTCCTGACAGCATCACGAGTTCTCATTGTTGCCGGTAAAGGTGGCGTTGGGAAATCAACAGTCGCTGAAACAGTGGCATCAGTCGCCGCAGAGGCAGGTTTGTCCGTTCTGCTCGTCAGAATCGGTGCACTGGCTGACCGCAACACCCTGAAAAAAGAGGAAACGACTGATTCAGCAGATGTAACCGGCTCGGTGAAACATCTCACACTCGAACCTGGAGATGCCCTCACCGAATACCTCTCAGGTCGAGGCCTCGGACTCGTCACGCGCCAGCTGTCGGCACTCGGCATCGTGGAGGTTGTCGCATCTGCCGCACCGGGTATCGATGACCTGCTCCTCCTCGGGAAGATCAAGCAACTTGCCCGAGACGGGAAACAGGACCTACTCATCGTGGATGGGCCACCAGCTGGGCAAGCACTCTCACTACTGCGCGCTCCGATGTCATTGGGTCGAGCGGTCATGGCCGGCCCTATTCGACAGCAAGCCGACGAAGTACGACAGATGCTCGCTGATGCGAATACCTGCAGGCTCATGCTCGTCACCACGCCTGAAGTCACGCCCGTCATGGAACTGGTCGACACTGCATTCGACTTGGAAGACGACCTCGGTGTTCACCTCTCGCCGATTGTCGTGAACAAATTTGATCTAGACACGTTGCCGACGAGTCCTGACGACCTCCGCAACGCCTGTCGAAGTGACCTGCAACGAACTGCACTCGACTACAGGCTTATGCGTCGTGACCGGCAAGTCACTGCGCTTGAAGAACTACGACAAAGAGTCCCACTACAGCGAATCCTCCTTCCCGACACCTCTCTCACGCGGTCCTCTGGTGACCTACTTCGACGCACTTTCATCGATGAGATATACAAACTCTCTGGAGATGACGCGTGAACGGCATCGAAGAGCTTCTTGCGACCCGCCGCGTCATCGTGTGCTGTGGATCTGGAGGCGTCGGAAAGACAACCGTTGCTGCCGCGCTCGCACTTTCTGCCGCCCGACGAGGCCGACGAGCCGTGGTCATCACGATCGACCCAGCACGACGACTTGCCGATGCGCTCGGGCGTCGTGGGGAGCTGTCCAATGATCCGGTGCTGGTCGAACGCATCGGACAAGGTGAGATGTGGGCCGCGATGCTCGATGTCACTCTGACATTTGACAGTCTCATCGAACAATTTGCAGCAAGCGCAGAACAAGCAGCGATCATTCACTCGAACGTCTTCTACAAATCGATCTCAGGATCATTGTCAGGTACCAGGGACTACATGGCAGCTGAGATGCTTCTTCGGTTGTACGAAGACCCACGCTTCGACCTCGTCGTGCTCGACACGGCACCGTCACGAAATGCTCTCGACTTCATCGAGTCACCCGAACGACTGGTCCGATTCTTGCGACACCCCCTGTTCAGAGTGCTCACTGCACCGTCGCGAGGTGGACTAAGAGTCATCGGAGCAACGGTGCAACCGATTCTCAAAGTCATCGGAAAGGTGGTCGGCTCGAACGTGATGAGCGACGTCATCGATTTCCTCAGAGCATTCGAGGGCATGGAGGCAGGGTTCGCTGCTCGTGCCAGTTCGGTTTCGCGCCTACTTCGCGGTGACGGCACAGACTTCGCGGTCGTCGTTGCACCGTCACCTGAACCGCTCAACGACACACGACTACTGGTTGAACGACTTGCCGACAACCGCATCTCACCGTCTCTCGTGTTTGCCAACCGACTGACTCCACGCTTCGACGGCGCGGGCGAACCGTCCACGTCTCACATGCAGCATTCAGACGCGGCGCAGAGTGCAGATGTAGTACAGAAGTGGCTCGATGACAACGTGGACGCACTTCGACAGCGAGCCAGGACAGAACGTGACCTTGTTCAGACGTTCATCGACCACTTGTCGACCACTCCGTCTCACACTGTCGGTCTGGTCGAAATTAGCGAGCAACCTACGGATATTCATGATCTTGACGGCATTGCGCGTCTCGCCGACTCATTCGGCTGACCACACGCTTGTGTAGAGTTCGGGCGTGCACATTCTCGTTGCGACAGATGCCCAGTGGGTGCTCGACGAAGTGATCGCCGCCCTCGGCGGAGGAGACACTCGTTTCACCATCGTCTCAAATGGCCGCGACGTCGTGAAAACGGTCAACGAGTCGTCACCCGATATCGCGGTTCTCGATCTTCAGATCGGATCCATGGGAGCAATGGCAGTCACTATGGATCTTCGCCTCGATCACAGTGGTGGACTGGCGCCATATGTTCCCGTGCTCATGCTGCTCGACCGAACGGCCGACGTGCATATGGCTCGTCGAAGTGGAGCAAACGGTTGGATCATCAAACCACTCGACGCCTTGCGACTGCGTCGAGCCGTTTCAACTGTCGTCTCTGGGGGCAACTACACCGAACCACTGCCGCCCGTTGACTTTCCTGTCGCGCAGGTCGACTCCGTCGACGAGTCGTCACCTGAATCGGCAGATAGCCTCGCCAACTGACCACACTCGGGGTGTGGCGCAGCTTGGTAGCGCGCGTCGTTCGGGACGACGAGGCCGCAGGTTCAAATCCTGTCACCCCGACTCTTTGACCACTCGGCGTCAGCGCACGAGAAGTTCGGCGATCTGCACGGCATTCAGTGCAGCACCTTTGCGCAGATTGTCGTTCGACACGAACAGCGCCAACCCACGCCCACCTTCGACACCTTCGTCTTGCCTGATTCGCCCGACATAGCTGGGGTCTTTGCCGGCAGCTAGCAACGGCGTCGGAATGTCGGTGACGACGACACCTTGGGCACTTTGCAACACGTCTCTTGCGCGACCAGCAGAAAGTGCTCGTTCAAACTCAAGATTCAGCGAGAGTGAGTGACCAGTGAAGACCGGCACGCGCACGCAGGTACCTGACACCTTCAGATCTGGAATGCCAAGAATCTTGCGCGACTCATTGCGCAACTTGCGTTCCTCGTCGGTTTCGTCAGACCCGTCTTCCAATAACGACCCGGCAAATGGAATGACATTGAAAGCGATGTTGCGCGCAAACTTCTGCGGCACCGGCATCGCGACAGCATCACCATCGAATGTCAGCGCTGAAGCTGAGCCACCAACAGCTTGAACTTGCAGCGCCAGCTCGTCGACACCGACGAGTCCGGCACCGCTGACTGCTTGGTATGTACTTGCGACCATGCGAATGAGTCCTGCTTCGTCGTGCAGCGGCTTCAGCACCGGCATCGCTGCCATCGTCGTGCAATTCGGGTTGGCGATGATTCCTTTGCGGGCGCTCGCAATGTCACCGGGGTTCACTTCACTGACCACCAGAGGAACATCAGGATCCATGCGCCAAGCACTCGAGTTGTCGATGACCGTCACTCCGCATTCGGCGAAACGTGGTGCCAGTGCCCGAGATGACGTTGCTCCTGCAGAAAACAGCGCGATGTCGAGCCCAGTGGGGTCGGCTTGGTCGGCATCTTCAACGACAATGCTGCGGCCTTGCCATTCGATGCTCTTGCCAGCGGAACGTGCAGATGCAAAGAACCTCAACTCATCGAGCGGAAAATTGCGTTCTGCGAGCAGTGTGCGCATGACGCTTCCGACCTGACCGGTGGCTCCGACTACTCCTACTCGCACGGCAAGAGAGGCTAACCGCGGTGTGCGGTGAGCCACCAATGACTTTTGGCAGCGACATCGAGATTGTGTTGTGGCACCTCGATGCCCTCAACAGAAGTGCTTGGTAGAGCACGCGAGCGGTGGTGAAAGAGATGTGGGTCGTTCACTTTCACACCATGTGACGCGAGAAAATCGAAAACCTCCGTCGGACTCACCCTGTTGGCCTGCCACCCGAGACGGGTGGACCACCGCCAGCGAGACAACCGTTCGCCGACCTGAGGTGCTGCGAAGAGTGTCCGCACGACTACTCCGGCAGGTAGGAGCACTGCGTCAAGCCACACCTTCCGTCGATAGTTGAGAATCACCCGACCGCCGGGCTTCACCACTCGAAATGCTTCCTTGGTGAGATGCAGTGCATCTGCAGGACTGCAATGTTGCAGTGTGATGTATGAGAAAACGACATCGACTGACGCGTCGCTGACCGGAATGGTGTGTCCGTCGGCAATGTGCGCAGTCCGCAAATTTGTCGGTCGCCCGAAACGAGCCACGGTCTCACGGCAGCGCTCAAGAAATGCTGCATCGACATCTGTAGCGACGACAGAAGCAAACTCTCGCGAGAGTGCTGCGGTCATGCGTCCGATCCCAGAGCCGATTTCGAGAATCGACGATGCTGACGCAGAGTCTGCGAGTTTCCATCTCTTGAGATACCTCCGCACCTCAAGATCACCGGTAGCCACAAACTGAGCGAGTGAAAGCTTCGAACCGGTCTCGTTGTTGAAGACCCACCCCGTCTGCCTGACGACTTCATCAGCGTCACGGGAGTCTTCACTCCGGGTGCCGGCCGCTTTCCACGGAGTGAGTTGCGGCCGACGTCTGCTCATGCAGCGTCAATTATTGCCTGTGACGGAGTGTCACTTGCGTTCTGGCAAAGGTGCCGAGTACGCAGTGCCACTGTCCAGTCCAAAAGCCGTGTGCAATGAGCGGACAGCTGACTCCATGTTGCTGAGGCCGACCACAACGGACACTCGGATGGTGCTGGTGGAGATCATCTGGATATTCACATTGTTCTCCGCCAGAACTCGGAACATTTTTGCTGCGATCCCGGGGCTGGTCTTCATACCCGCACCCACCAGAGACACCTTTGCGATGTCGGTGTCATGCGTGACACCACCGGCACCGATGTCCTTCGACACTCGTGTGACGATTTCCTCTGCCACTTTCATATCTGCCTTCGGAACGGTGAATGAGATGTCGGTGTGACCTTCGCGCGAGGTGTTTTGCACGATCATGTCGACGTTGACGTTTGCATTTGCGAGTGGCTCGAAGATCGCAGCTGACACACCAGGACGATCTGGTACGGCGAAAATCGTGACTTTCGATTCACTCGCGTCTTGCACGACGCCTGAGATGATTGGGTCTTCCATGGGGGGTTCTCCTTCGATGTTGCGCACCCATGTTCCGTGTTCCCACGTGAAACTCGAGCGGACGTGCAGAGGGACATTGTGATTACGAGCAAATTCGACTGAGCGCAGTGCGAGCACTTTGCTACCGACTCCGGCCATCTCGAGCATTTCCTCGAAACTGAGCTGCTGAAGTTTGCGCGCTTGCGGAACTATTCGTGGATCGGCAGAGAACACACCGGTGACGTCGGTGTAGATCTCACACACGTCTGCCGACAATGCAGCAGCTAATGCGACTGCTGTGGTGTCACTTCCGCCACGACCCAACGTGGTGATCTCCTTGTCAGTCGACACCCCTTGGAAGCCTGCAACGACGACGACTCGACCCTGAGCCAAGGCTTCACGCAAGCGGTCACCCTTTACTTCCACGATTTTGGCCTTGGTGTGGACCGTGTCGGTGATGATGCCGACCTGCGACCCGGTCATGCTCACCGCGTCGACACCGACGTCTGCGAGGGCCATGCACAGAAGTGCCATCGAAATGCGCTCTCCAGTGGTGAGGAGCATGTCCATTTCACGCCCGGGATGCGTCGATGACACTTGATGTGCCAGCGACATGAGGTTGTCGGTGGTCTTCCCCATGGCAGACACCACGACGACGACATCGTTGCCATGGCGCTTTGTGAACGCGACGTGTTCGGCCACTGACTTGATGCGATCGGGGTCAGCGACCGATGTGCCGCCGTATTTCTGCACGATGAGAGCCACTGCTCTACAACGCTATCGGTGCGACGCTATCCTTCGACCCTCGTGGGTACCGACAAGCGCGAACGCAAGAAGAACAACCGTGACATGGCCCGTGCGGCACGCGCACGTGCGGCCAAGCGGGCCAAGGTCCGTCGACGTGGACTACAGGTCGGACTCGGAATTCCTGCTGCAGTCCTCGCAATCTGGGCC
>DAIOTI010000065.1:0-7625 GCA_036752105.1 Ilumatobacteraceae bacterium
CGCGCACGAAGTTGAGCGACTGACACGATGCCGCGAGGTCGGCCTCGAGTATCGGCCCCAGCGATCCCTGCCTCGTGACGACCCGCGACACCACACCGATGACGATGTCTGGTGGGGCCAACGAGGTCGCGCCACCAGCCGAGATGATCGGTGACCCGACTGTTATCTGCCCAAAGCGTGGCTGAAACTCCACGAATCGCACGATGGGGGCTTTCCCGAGCCCTCTACCTTCGAGGGCGCCGGTCTCTCTCAACGGCAAGTCCGCACCCGGCGGCACCGTCACCTGCGTTTCGTTCCCCTGACCTGGTGTCGTGTCTCCCGGAATAGTCGTGATGACGGCAGTTGACTGAACCGGCACGGTCGAACCGGGCACGAAGCCTGGAATGGTGGGAAGCGTCGTCGTTGTCGTAGTGGTGGTCGAAGTCGTCGTGGTCGACGATGTGGTGGTGGTGGAATCGCCGACCAAAATTTCGGTTTCTGATGGAACCGTCGTCGCCGTCACCGGTTGATTCACGATTTTCACCGACAGCGAATACGCAGGATCCGTGATGAGCATGACCACTGCTCGGTCGTTGAACACTTCCGTGACTTTGCCGATTAGACCAGCCGCATTGAGCACTGGCATGCCGACACGAATGCCACAATTTCGTCCACGGTTGATCTCCACGGTCTGAGAAAAATTCGATGGCGACTCGCCAACCACTTGAGTCGTACAAGAGTCGATGCCGGCAAGCGTCGGCAATCCGTTCAACGCCAACAATTCCTGTGCCTCGCGCACGGTCGCGATGTTCGCAATTGCCGCCCCCTCCTGTCGACCCACCAGGTCACGCAGTCGACGGTTCTCGTCAGCGAGTTTGTCGTAGTCGGTGATGCCGTGCCACACGTTTCCGACCGGCTCTGTGACGACGCGGATGACGCCTTCAACCGGACGGAAGACTGATCCAAACGTTCGACGAACGAACGACACAGACGACGAGCCGCGCATGTCGAGAGTGACCAGCAACACTGAGGTCAACACCAGAAGGGCGATGACACGACGTCTCGTGAACGAGCTACCCACTGGCCTCGATCACAGTTCGGTCTGTGGCGACGACATCATTCCGCGCATCGCCTCGATGTTTTCCAGCGCCCGACCCGAACCAATCACCACCGAGTACAAGGGGTCCGGAGCGATGTAACAAGGCATGCCGGTCTCATGCGTGACGCGCTGAGGTAGCCCAGTCAAGAGCGCACCACCACCAGACAGATAGATGCCTCGGTCCATAATGTCAGCGGCCAACTCAGGAGGCGTACGGTCGAGCGTTGCCTTCACGGCGTCAATAATGGCAGCCACCGGCTCGGCAATGGCTTCACGCACCTGAGCACTCGTCAATTCAATGGTTTTGGGCAAACCGGTCACTGTGTCGCGACCCCCGACGTCGGCCGTGAGCTCTTGCTCGACCGGCCATGCCGAGGCCATCTGGATCTTGATTTCTTCGGCGGTGTTTTCTCCGATGTCGAGACCGAATTGCATCTTCACGAATTGCGAAATGGCATCATCCAACTCGTCACCGGCCACGCGCACGCTCTCTGACACCACGATTCCACCGAGCGAGATGACTGCGACTTCGGTTGTTCCACCACCGATGTCGACGATCATGTTGCCGCTCGGTTCATGTACCGGAAGGTCCGCCCCGATTGCGGCTGCCATCGGCTCTTCGATGATGAACACTGGTTTGCGAGCACCTGCGTATTCCGCTGCATCTTGCACCGCACGCTGCTCGACACCCGTGATGCCCGACGGCACACAGATGACCATGCGAGGCTTGCTCCAACGACTACTCGAGATGCGTTGAATGAAGTACCGCAGCATCTTCTCGCACACGTCGAAGTCGGCGATGACTCCGTCTTTCAGCGGGCGAACCGCGCGAATATTCGCAGGGGTTCGACCCAGCATGCGCTTTGCTTCATAACCAACAGCGATGGGTCGACCATCTTTGACATCGACTGCGACCACCGAAGGTTCGTTCAATACGATTCCTTGACCTCTCACATAGACGAGCGTGTTCGCCGTTCCGAGGTCGATCGCGATATCACGACCAATCGAGAGCGGACTGTTACGTGCCATGTGATGCGTACGTATCGAGACGTCGAGTTACTTCAGCGTCGGAAAGAAAATCGACAGCTCTCGAGCTGCAGAGTCTGCCGAGTCGCTTCCGTGAATGAGATTCTCAGTGAAGAGCGTTCCGAGGTCGCCACGAATGGTTCCGGGAGCAGCTGCGCGCGGGTTGGTGGCGCCCATCATTGCGCGGACGATCTCCCATGTGTCTTCTGGCCCCTCGACTGCCAAGCTGACGACTGGTCCACGCGACATGAAGGACACGAGGTCGGCGTAGAAGCCCTTTCCTTTGTGCTCTTCGTAGTGCCGGCCGAGAGTGTCGGCGTCGAGCGTGCGAAGTTCCATCGCGACGATTCGGAGACCTTTGCGCTCGAGACGACCGATGATTTCACCCACCAGTCCTCGTTCGACGGCGTCAGGTTTCAGGAGTACAAGGGTTTTCGTGGACATTCCTTCAGGCTATTGGTCGCGTCCGCTCTTCCGGCAGTTGTCCCAAAAACAGCCCATACGGCGCAGATTCTTTGTGAATCCGAATGCTCTACAGCTCAAGTGTCACATGTCCGGCGTCAAGGAAGCACTCGACGCAGATGCGGTCTCGCAGACCCCACGACATACAGCGAGCCGGTGACAAGAATGGCATCCTCGGCCGTGGCGTCGCGCAGCGCTCGATTGCAGGCATCTTCAACTGTCTCACAAACGACGACGTCGTCGCATCCCATTGCTTCGGCTGCTGCTGCGACGACGCGTGACTCACACGCACGTGGCGAGGGGGCTGTGCATGTGATGACCACATCGAACTCGTCGGCTCGGAAAGCTGCAAGCACGTCACCAATGTCACGCGGTCGAAGTGAGCCCACGACGAGAATTCGTCTGCCTTCTGGGTGGAAGTCGTTCATGAACACAGAAGCACACACATCTGACCCAGCCGGATTGTGCGCACCGTCGAGAATGACCAACGGCTGATGAGACACGATCTCAAATCGACCAGGCACGACCACCGATAGGAACGCCTCCTGCAACACTTCGAACGGAAGCGGCGCGTCAAAAAACTCTTCGACGGCAGCAATCGCAATAGCAGCATTGTCCCCCTGGTGCTGTCCGTGCAACGGCAAGAACACATCTTCATATGCGGCTCTCTGTGTGGTGACAGTAAGTTGTCGTCCACCGACTGCAAGAAAGTTCTCGCGAACATCGAATTCTTCGCCGCGTGACACGAAGCGACTATGCGGTTCCTCCCGAAAGATCTGCACGAGCTCGGGCCGCGTCTCGCCCACCACTGCTGTGCTTTCTGACTTGATGATGCCGGCTTTCTCTCGCGCGATGTCTGAAAGCGAAGGACCAGCGAATTCAGTGTGATCGAGTGCGATGTTCGTGATGACCGAAACATCGGGCGACACCACATTCGTCGCATCCCAGCGACCGAGCATCCCCACTTCGATCACTGCTACATCAATCGCCTCATTGGCAAAGTGCACAAAGGCCCCTGCGGTCAGAATCTCGAAATAACTCGGGCGACGTCCGATCACGGGTTCGACACGGGCAATGTCGGCAACGACGTCAGCGAAGTCGTGCTCGTTGATGGCTTCACAATCGAGCTGTATTCGTTCCCGTACTGACTCCAGGTGAGGGCTCGAATACGTGCCGACCCGTAGGCCGTGGGCCATCAACAACCGCGAGATAATTGCGGTAGTCGAGCCTTTGCCGTTCGTGCCAGTGACATGAATGACCTTGAAGGAGCGGTGCGGGTCCCCGAGGGCTTCGAGCAGCGTCGTTATGCCAGCCAGTGACGGGGTGTCGATACGCCCCGTCTTTTCATACGAGGCGTGCTCGTCGAGATAGGCCAGCGCGGCGGCAAAGTCCACGGTGTACGAACGGGATCAGGATGCTGCGCGACGTGGCCGCGACACGCGACTCGGACCACGAGGAACGAGCTTGGGGGCGGCTTTGTCAACGACAGAACCGACGTCAACAACGACCTTGGCGACATCAGTTCGACCAGGAACGTCATACATGATGTCGAGCAAGACTTCTTCGAGAATCGAGCGCAGTCCACGAGCACCCGTCTGACGTTTGAGTGCGAGATCTGCGATTGCTTCAAGCGCAGCTGGAGTTATTTCCAACTCCACATCTTCGAACTCGAAGATCTTCTGGTACTGCTTCACGAGAGCGTTCTTCGGCTCAGTGAGAATTTGAACGAGTGCTTCCTTTGACAGGCTGTGCACTGCGCCGATCATCGGCAAACGACCGACGAATTCAGGGATCATTCCGAACTTGAGCAGATCTTCGGGCATCACCTGGGCGAACAATTCACCTGGGTCTTTCTCGATTTTCGACTTCACGGTCGCGTGAAAACCTACGCCCTTGTGTCCGATACGCGACTCGATGATTTGGTCGAGACCGGCAAAGGCTCCACCACAGATGAACAACACGTTCGTGGTGTCGATCTGGATGAATTCCTGGTGAGGATGCTTGCGACCACCCTGTGGCGGGACCGATGCAACGGTGCCCTCGAGAATCTTCAATAGTGCCTGCTGCACACCCTCACCCGACACGTCGCGAGTGATGCTGGGATTCTCCGCCTTACGAGCGACCTTGTCGATTTCATCGATGTAGACGATTCCGGTCTCAGCCTTCTTCACATCGAAGTCAGCAGCTTGCAACAATTTCAGCAAGATGTTCTCGACGTCTTCGCCGACATACCCAGCTTCGGTCAATGCAGTTGCGTCTGCGACTGCGAACGGGACATTCAGCATGCGCGCCAGGGTCTGGGCCATGTGGGTCTTGCCACATCCGGTGGGACCAAGCATCAACACGTTGCTCTTGGCCAACTCCACATCGTCGCGCCTGATGCCGGCGTTCTGCTGCAGATACTGCAGCCGCCTGTAATGCTGGAACACAGCGACGGAGAGAACCTTTTTCGCACTCTCTTGCCCGACGACGTACTGGTCGAGGAATGTTCGAGTCTCTTGTGGAGTGGGGAGTGAGTCGAAGCGCACATCGGAGCGATCGGCGAGTTCTTCCTCGATGATCTCGTTGCACAGGTCGATGCACTCGTCGCAGATGTACACGCCGGGGCCGGCGATGAGCTTCTTGACTTGCTTCTGCGACTTACCGCAGAACGAGCACTTCAGCAGTTCGCCTGAGTCACCGAACTTGGCCACGTCGTGCCCTCCCCAATCGGGTCAGCGAATCGGACCGGAGCGGTCCGCGAACTGACGCGACGAAATCACATCATCGATGATGCCATATTCGAGGGCCTCTTGTGCTTCCATTACGAAGTCGCGGTCGGTATCGGCATGAACACGCTCGCGCGGTTGGCCTGTGTGGTGCGACAGGATGTCCTCCAGCAGGTCGCGCATACGCAGGATTTCGCGAGCAGCGATCTCGAGGTCCGTGACCTGCCCGTAGCCCACCTGACCATATGGCTGGTGCAACATCACGCGGCTATGAGGCAGCGCCAGCCGCTTGCCTTTGGTGCCCGCCGCCAACAACACTGCCGCTGCCGATGCCGCCTGACCCAGGCAGATGGTGGCGATGTCATTACGGATGAACTGCATCGTGTCGTAGATGGCGAACAGAGCCGTGATGTCGCCACCGGGGCTGTTGATGTAGATGTTGATGTCGCGATCTGGGTTTTCACTCTCTAGGTGAATGAGCTGTGCGCAGATCAGGTTCGCGATGGTGTCATCGATAGGTGTTCCGAGAAAGATGATGTTCTCTTTCAGTAGACGGCTGTAAAGGTCATAGACACGCTCGCCGCGGCTGGTTTGTTCGGTGACATTGGGTACGTAGTAGTTCTGAAAGTTCACGACGAGGCCTCCGAATCGTGATCGTGCGCTGACTCGTCATCATGTTGGTGGTCATGTACGTGATTTGCGTGATCGTGGTCTGAATGTCCGAGCACTGTGTCGCGATCGAGTACTGCACCCGACCCATCGACGTATTCGACGTTGTGCAACAACCAGTCGAGTGCCTTCCCCTTACGAATCTGAGCTGCCAGGTCGACGACTGCGTCGTTTTGTTCATACGCCTTGCGAACCTGTGCTGGCTTCTGATTCACCTGGACAGCGATGGCTTCGAACTCGGCTTCGAGATCGACGGCGTCGGCCTCGATGTTCTCAGCAACGGCCACTGCTCGAAGAGCCAGGTCGACCTTGACCGCCTTTTCGCTCTGAACCTTCAACGCCTCGACGAACGATGCAGTGTCTTGCCCGGTGGCCGAGAGCCACTGGTCGAGCGAGATTCCCTGTCGCTGAAATTGTGCGACAGTGTTCTGCACTCGACCTTGCAGGTCGTTGTTCACCATCGACTCGGGTGCATCGACATCGACCAAAGCGGCGAGTGCGTCGGTGACCTTGTCGACGAGCGTGCTTCGCATTTGGTTGAGACGCATGCCCTCGAGTCGCTCACGCAGTGACGCCGTCCATGCCTCGACATTGTCGAACTCGGCGATGTTCTCCGACACCCACTCGTCCGTGAGGTCCCCGACCTGCATCTCTTGGACGCGTTGCACTTTGACCACAAAATCTGCTGGCTGCTCGGTGCCGTTCGGCGTAGCGGTGAACGTGAGTTCATCGCCGGGTTTGCCACCAACTAATTGATCATCAAAACCAGGCGCCACCCAGCCCCGACCCACTTCGTAGGTCCAGTCTTCGGTGTTCAAACCGACCACAGGTTCACCGTCCCGAGTACCGGCAAGGTCGACGATGACGTAGTCGCCCATCGCGGCAGCGCGGTCGACATCGACCAACTTTCCGTGCCTGCGACGTTCGTTTTGCAAGACTTCGTCGAACTCTTCGTCAGTCACCGTGGGGGCGACCAATTCGACGCGAAGTCCCTTGTAACCAGGCACCGTGACCTCGGGGCGAATTTCGCAAGTTGCATCGAAGGTGACGTCGCCACTCTCTTCACCTGCCACCATCTCCACATCAGGGGTTGCGATGATGTCGACGTCGTGCTCACGCACCGCACGACTCAGGTATTCCGGAATGGCATCCTGCAGTGCCTGTGCACGGGCGGCGTCAATTCCGATACGAGCTTCGAGCACTCGGCGAGGCGCCTTGCCTGGGCGGAAACCGGGAAGACGAATCTCCTTGGCGATCTTCCGGAAGGCGGCGTCGATGTTGCGGTCGAATTCTGACTGATCGATCTCGACGCGCAACTTGACCTTGTTGCCTTCGAGGGTTTCGCAGGTGCTTTTCACAGGCTTCGGAGTGTATCGGTGGGACTCGGGGGACTGTCCGACGAAGGTCACCTGGTTCGATACCGCACCTGCACGACCCCATCAGCAAGAATGGAAGACGTGCCGTTGTGGAAACCACACTCCCTCGCTCGCCCTCATGAAGGACAGGTCAATCTCCGACTGGGAGACACCGTGGCTGCCTGCACCGACCTTGAGGGAGTCGTGTCAGGCACTGCAGGCAAGGTGACTTTGGCAAATGGGTTCAATTGGCAGCGATACCGCGTGCTCTTTGACAACGGCATCGAACTGGGAGATCTCGACCACCGACATCTCACACCAACTGGT
>DAIOTI010000066.1:0-7531 GCA_036752105.1 Ilumatobacteraceae bacterium
AAACGACTCGTCAGACCATGCAGCAGAAAACTCACGCTCGAGCTCTTGACAAGCCGGCACGAGAGTCTCAGGAACGAAACGTCCTCCGAAATCTCCGAAGCGACCATCGGCACCTGGCGTCACGAGCATTGTCACTCAATGATTTCACCACGAGTGGAGGGTGTTTCCCTAACTGAATTCGCTCTTCCTTATTCGTCGTACCAGTCATAGGGGGATGCGTCGCGGGCTTCGTGGTGCGGAAACACAACCGCACGAGCGGCCTCGATGAATCTCCGCATTTCAATCGGATCCTTCCTACCGGGCTCTGCTTCGACGCCGCTCGAGACGTCCACTCCCCACGGTCGAGCAACCTCGATTGCTCGAGCCACGTTTGCCGCGTTCAATCCGCCAGCCACGATGAGCCGTCTCACTTCGGGCATGTCGGCGAGAAGGTTCCAGTCAAAGACGATGCCACCCCCTGGATTCGGCGCATCGACGAGCACCATGTCGGTATGAAACGAGGTCGCTCGCGAGGCGTCAACCGAGCCTGCCGCCACTGCCTTGATCACATGGTGGACATGTTTCTTGACACTCGACACCACGTCAGGTGACTCATGTCCGTGAAGTTGAGCGGCTTTCACACCAGCTTTCTGACAGATCTCGACGATTCGCGCCGGATGCTCATCTCGGAATACTCCGACGGTCAGGGTCTCTGGCGGTAATCGACGCGTGATGTCATACACCTTCTGAGGTGCAATCTGTCGCGGTGATGGGGCAAAGACGAATCCGACAGCGTCTGCACCGAGTGCCACAGCGAGCAATGCGTCGTCTTCATTTGTGACGCCACAGATCTTGATGAACACGCTCAGAAACTAGTCGCGCGGGTCGAGTGCCTGGGGACGATCAACTCCGACAATGCTGCCTCTGTGTCCTCGGCCCGTACCAAGTGTTCGCCGACGAGAAGCGCGTCGTACCCCGCAGCAGCAAGACTTGTCGCGTCATCACGACCCCGGATACCCGACTCTGCCACTCGCACGCACGCCTCCGGAATCACAGAACCCATTCGCATTGCTCGTTCATGGTCCACGTCGAAGGTGACGAGGTCGCGCTGGTTCACACCGATCAAGACCGCATCACACTCCACTGCACGGGCAACTTCGATCTCGTCGTGGACCTCAACCAGCGCATCTAACCCGATGTCTCGTGCCAAAGACAACATGTCTCGGAGGTCGACCTGAGACAACACCGCGGCGATGAGGAGGACACAGTCAGCCCCCATGAGCCGCGCATCGCAGACGTCGCGAAGGTCGACCGTGAAATCCTTACGCAAGACCGGCAGGTCCGTCGCTGCGCGCGCGGTCTGTAGATCGTTGATGGATCCACCGAAGTGTTCGCTGTCAGTCAACACCGACATGCAACTTGCGCCAGCACATTCGTATCGACGAGCGAGATCTGCGACGTCGAGCGAAGGCACGAGCGCACCTTTCGACGGCGAGCGCCGCTTGATCTCGGCGATGACAGCGACGGAGTCGCCATTTTGTAGTCGTGAGGAGAAGCCGCGCGTCGGGAGTAGCCGATCGGTCGCCGAGACAAGTCGCGACAGCGGCCTACTGTCGATATTGGACCGGTGTCTATGCCACGCGACGATTGAGTCGAGATACGTTGACATCTTCAGTCACCGCGACCGCGACGACGCAAAAACCGACGACTCGCCGACGACCTGCGGACTCTCAGAGTCCTTTACCGGCGATGGGACGAAGAAAATGAAATTCCGGCGCTCCTCCGAATAGAGGTGCGATCTTCGGACCGAGCTGTTTGAACCACTCTGCACCCATGTGCGCATCAAGGTCTGCCTGTGAGTCATACATCTCGTACATCCACAGCACGTCTGGGTTCGAGGTGTCTGCATGAAGGATGTAATAGCGAGTGCCTGATTCTTGACGCACGTGATCGAGCGCTTCCTCCATGGCAGCGGCCAGATCATTTCCCTTACCAGCTGCCGCAGGCAACTTCACTGCCAAAGCCACTTTGCTCATCGTGTCGTCCTTCCGTCGTGTCACCTTCGTGGTGACGACTCTGAAACTACACCGTGCGCATCGCCCTCAGAAGTTGAGTTCGACTCATTCGACCAGATGTCTAGAGGCCGAGCCGGCCGGCCACTTCCGTTTCAAGATCGGCAATCGGAACTCGCACCTGCACGGTGGAGTCTCGGTCACGAATGGTGACCGCATTGTCCTCGAGCGAATCGAAGTCCACTGTCACGCACAACGGCGTACCGATCTCATCTTGCCTTCGGTAACGACGTCCGATTGCCTGGGTCTCGTCGTACTCACACATCCAACGACGAGAGAGTTGCCGGAAAATGTCTCTTGCGAGGGGCGACAGCGTGTCTTTCTTGGACAACGGCAACACTGCGACCTTGTACGGCGCCAAACGTGGGTGCAGTCGAAGGACCGTGCGGGGTTCGTCGTTCACCACATCTTCGTCATAAGCCGCAAGTAGGAACGCGGCCATGGTTCGATTGGCACCTGCGGCAGGTTCCACGACATAGGGCACATACCGCTCATTGGTGGCTTGGTCGAAGAAGTCGAGTTTCTGACCACTGTGCGTCGCGTGTTGCGTGAGGTCATAGTCGGTGCGCTGAGCAATTCCCTCCAGCTCACCCCAGCCCCACGGAAAGAGAAACTCGACATCACTTGTTCCTGCCGAGTAGTGCGACAACTCGTCGGCATCGTGAGCTCTGATGCGGAGCATCTCGCGCGGAATACCGAGATCGACGTACCAATCAAGCCTTTCCTTGCACCAGTAGTCGTACCATTGCGGCCCTTCCGCGGGCGGCACGAAGAATTCAAGTTCCATCTGCTCGAACTCGCGAGTGCGGAAGATGAAGTTGCCGGGCGTGATCTCGTTTCGGAAACTCTTGCCGACTTGAGCGATACCAAAGGGTGGTCGTTTGCGACTCGTCTGCAACACATTCATGAAGTTCACGAACATTCCCTGTGCCGTCTCTGGGCGCAGGTACACCTCTGCCCCCGCCCCCTCGATGGGGCCTGCATGGGTCTTGAACATCAAGTTGAACGCTCGTGCCTCGGTGAACTGGCAGCCCTTCATCGACTGCGGGCAATCACGTGTGTCGAGGTGGTCCTGCCGAAAACGACGTTTACAGACCGTGCAGTCCACGAGCGGGTCGCTGAAGTTCGCCAAGTGACCACTGGCTTCGAACACTTGGGGCGGGCCGAGAATGGCAGCGTCGATGAGCACTGTGTCGTCGCGCATTTGGACCATGGTCCGCACCCATGCATCTTTGACATTGCGCAGCATGAGCGACCCGAGCGGTCCGTAATCGTAAGAAGAACGGAAGCCGCCGTAAATTTCCGCGCTCGGGTACACGAATCCGCGACGCTTGCAGAGGTTGACGATTTGGTCGAGGTCTTGTGCCGGCATGGTCTGGTCAGCCTACAAGTGACGATCGAACACGCCGATGCTCTTCAGGCGACGTTCGAGGTGGAACTCCATGGCACGGCGAGCAAGTGCGTTGACTTCATTCACCACCGGCGAATCTTCCGACTCGAGCGCTTGCGCCAATGCCCCACCGAGAATGCGACGGATGAGTTCCAACGCTGCAAAACTCACCGGAGTACCGGTGCGGCATTGCCCACACAGCGCTCCACCTTCGACAAAGTCGAAGGAAACCAACTCGGCTTGCTCATCACAGCGAGCACACGAATCAAGTACCGGTCCTGCACCGTCAGCGGCGAGCACCTTCCAATAAAAAGCCCCCAGAAGGAGCGGGGACTGTTGTCTGTTCAGTTCAGCAAGCGCACGCGACAACAGTTCATACAGGTGTTCCACGGGCTCGCGGTCAGGCGTCAAGGTGTCAATTGCCTCTGCCATCGAGAGACCTTGCCCCAACCGAGCGAAGTCAGTTCTCAGTTTCGTATGAGTGTGCACCAGTTCAACTTGCTGAATGGTGTCGAGTGACCGACCGAGGTGCAACTGGATGTCGACCGTGCTGAGGGGTTCGAGACGTCCGCCGAACCGAGACTTCCCCTTTCGCACTCCCTTTGCCACAGCGCGCACTTTTCCGTGATCGCGGGTCAGCAACACCACCACCCTGTCTGCTTCGCCAAATTTGTAGGTTCGCAGCACCACTGCTTCGTCGCGATAGCTCTTCACCATGTCGAATACGTCACGAGTCAAGTCCACCAAAGCGCCGGTTTCGACGGGTGAAGTCATCGACGGCCAATTCCAAGTCTGCTGCCATCACGTTCGTCCAGCCAAGGTCTAGGAACACGATCTCGCTGTATGCCAACTCCCACACGAGCGATGTCGGCAAGCGTGTGGGCGGACCAAGAATCACCACCAAGTCCGGCTCGCGTGGACTTGGAGCCAGCACTGCATTCGCAACGGTTACGTCGTCAAGCGGCACATCACTGTGCCGCGTCTTCAACTCGTTCAGAACACGGGCAAAACGACCTCGACCATCGGGTTCGGGTTCCACGCAAAGTGTCAGCCCGTCATCTGCCTCGATGAGCCAGCGTGGGAACTGATCATCACCAACGTTCTTGATCTTTCCCAGGGTCGACAACACATCATCCATCTGCCGCATCTCACTCGGCGACAAACGGTCTCCACCAAACGGGTACAACGTCAGCCATCGCGTACCAGCGCGCGCCACACCTGCGGCCAACGCGTCGACTCGCTCTCGCCACTCGACGGCACCGAATGCGGCCCACTCGCGCGGCGTTCCACCTGCCACAACGACATGACCTAATTCGTGGTGGTCACTTTCTTCGAGCGAAGGTCGACCAGTCGGTTTCGGCGACATAGGTGGATTCTCTCACCACAGGCCAGTCACTAGGGTGACATCACCGTGACAGACGCACCTTTGACCACTACCGGGGACCATGTGAGCAATCGTCCGGTGCACATCGCTTGCATCATGGACGGCAACGGACGTTGGGCCAAGCGACGCGGCTTGCCACGCACCGCCGGACACACGGCCGGCGAAGAGGCTCTCGCCGCGGTCGTCCGAGCCGCTGCACGGCGAAACATCGGATGGCTCACTGTCTTTGGCTTTTCGACTGAAAACTGGGTACGTCCACGTGCTGAGGTGCGTCACATTCTCGGGCTCCATCGCAAGCTCTTCGGGCGAATTGACGAGATGAACGAGAACAATGCACGCATCGGTTGGATCGGACGCCCATTCGACGAGCCCGGAGCTCGCACCCCCGTTTATGTCCAGAGAGCGATACGCAAAGCCATGGCCGACACCGAACACAACACCGGGCTCGTCGTCACGGTGGCATTTGATTACGGCAGTCGAGCAGAGCTTGTCAGAGCAGCTCAAGCGTGCATCACTGCCGACTCACCCATCGAAAGAGACGACATCGACAGGCATCTATATGCGCCCGATCTTCCACCAGTCGATGTGTTGGTGCGCACATCAGGCGAGACCCGCATCTCGAATTTTCTTCTCTGGCAGATCAACGGTGCAGCTGTGTACTTCACTGAAAAGACGTGGCCTGACTTCGACTCCGACGAACTTGATCGGGCACTGACACTTGTCCGCAGCAACTGAAGCCATAGCGACACTTCGTCGCATCACTGCCCGACTACCCGCCGCAGAAGAACGACAAGGTCAAATAGACATGGTGGCCGAGGTGGCAATGGCGCTCGACAAAGGCCGTCACGTGGTCGTCCAGGCAGGCACCGGAACCGGGAAGTCACTCGGATACATCGTCCCTGTCGTATTGAACGGCAAGCGAACTGTGATCGCCACGGCCACCAAGGCGCTTCAAGATCAGTTGAACGCGAAGGATCTTCCTCTCGTTGCAGAAGAGCTACCCGAGACCTTCACATGGACTGTATTGAAAGGTCGCAGTAACTACGTGTGCCTCCAACGCCTGGATGAACAACTCTCTCCTGACGCACAACTCGAGTTCGGCGACGTAGAGCGAACGAAGAAGACGGCACAGAAGGTGAAGGCCTGGCTTGCGACGAGTCACACAGGCGACATCGAAGAATTTCCGGGTCGGCTCAGCGATGACGCGCGTCGTCAACTGACCGTCACGAGCGAAGAATGCCCGGGAGCGCGGCGCTGCCCGCGTGGAAGCGAGTGTCTGGCTGAAGCAGCCCGCCACCGCGCCGCAGCTTCAGACATCATCGTCGTCAATCTCCATCTCTATGGTCTCGACATAGCAAGTGACGGTGCAGTGTTACCCGAACACGATGTCGTCGTCTTCGACGAGGTCCATCAGCTCGAGTCCGTCATGAGCGATGCAGTCGGCACATCGATCGGGCCCGGTCGGTTGAGTGCACTTGTCTCCGTCGTCCGCGCTGTGTTGATCGACAGTTCATCATGCGATTCCCTCGCCGGCCGCGTGACGATGTTGCGAGCTCTCCTCACACCACACCTTGCGACCCGTTTCCAGACCGGAGTCCCTGCAAACATCGCCACGTTGTTGACCGACGTTCGCAGCGACGCTTCGTCGATTCTCGCTGAGCTCCGTGCAGTCGAAAGTACCAACGACGCACTCAAACAGAAGGTCTTGCGTGCCCAGACGCAGGTGACCAGACTCGTCGAAAGTGTCGACATGTGTCTCATGGCGCAAGACAACCAGGTGCTGTTCGTGGAGGGAACCGACGACAGACCAGTTCTTCGGGTGAGCCCACTACACGTCGGAGATTTCATGAATGCTGGTGTGTGGCACAAGCGCACCGCAGTACTTACGTCTGCCACCGTGCCCTTGAGCCTTCCCCAGCGAGTCGGTCTTCCAGACGAGGGAACCGAATCGCTCTCAGTCGACAGCCCGTTCGACTATCAGTCCATGTCGAAGCTGTATTGCTCACCGGAATTTCCCGACCGCAATTCTCCGAAGTTTGACGAGTTTGTTCACGACGAACTCGAAGCCCTCATCAACGCGGCAGGTGGTCGCACTCTCGCATTGTTCACGAGCAACCGGGCACTCCGCGCGGCAGTTGCAGCGCTTCGCGAAAGAGTGAACTTCCCGATAGTGACGCCACTCGAGACACCCCGACAGCGATTGATCGAGGAGTTCTTGTCTGACGAGGCCACCTGCATTTTTGCGTCGCAGTCCTTCTTTCAAGGTGTCGACCTTCCGGGAAGGACTTTGTCCCTCGTCGTGCTCGACAAACTTCCCTTTCCGCGACCAGATGATCCGCTTCTTGAAGCTCGACGTGATGCTGTAGGACGAAGAGCCTCGTTCAACATCATCGATCTTCCGATAGCCGCCACGTCCCTTGCGCAAGCCGTGGGTCGCCTCATCAGGACCAACGAAGACCGTGGCGTCGTCGCCGTCCTCGACAATCGACTGGCATCTGCCGGATATCGACGCACGCTCATCGAGGTACTTCCGCCGATGTCACGCACCAGACACCGACACGAAGTGGAAGCATTCCTGCGCGACATCACGACATGACAGCGGCCTCCTTAGTAACGGAGACGGCGGAAGCTAGACCTTTCGCAGCTGCTAGTAGCCGAGGCGCTCGATCTTGTCTGGCCGCTTCTGCCAATCCTTCTCGACAGCGA
>DAIOTI010000067.1:0-464 GCA_036752105.1 Ilumatobacteraceae bacterium
AGAAGCGCCGCAAGAAGGCAGCAGCCAAGAAGGCTGCTCCTGCTAAGAAGCGCCGTAAGAAGAAGGCAGCAGCCAAGAAGGCTGCTCCTGCTAAGAAGCGCCGCAAGAAGGCAGCAGCCAAGAAGGCTGCTCCTGCTAAGAAGCGCCGCAAGAAAGCAGCAGCGAAGAAGAGCTGAGCTCTTTCTTCAGCTTCAAAAACCAAACCAATCGGTTCGGAAGTGTCAGAAAGCGGGGGGTTCGCCCCCCGCTTTCGCTATTCCCGGGCAGGTTCCACATCCCCGGGCAATCGCAGGTCAGAGGTGGTCGATGTGGTGGAAGATCTCGGCTGCCGTCATGCCGTGCGGTGCACCAAGAGTGGCCAGACGGTTCCTCATACGGCCCCGAAACTCAGTCAGATCGCCGTCGGCAGCAGTTTTCATCGTTGACTCAAATTGACTCTCGTGAGCCTCGACGGCTGCCAGCTT
>DAIOTI010000067.1:474-7490 GCA_036752105.1 Ilumatobacteraceae bacterium
AGCAGGAGTCGCTGTGGGGCCAAGGCCTCCGGATGCAGACGGCGCCGCGCATCCCTGAGACCTTCATCCCATGACAGTGGCAGGGCTGCCAGCTTGACGTCGACCCACGCTGATACGTCTTCGACATGATTCGGCTCGTCTGCTTCCCACAGCAGCAGTGCGTCGGGACGATGGTGGGCCACGCCGTGGACATCCATGTGGTGGCGCAAGAAGTGCGGGTCGCGTGCTGCGACTATTGCGTCGCAAACGATGAGCCCGGCGTTGCGATGGTCGGGATGCAAGCGGTATCGCTTCCACGGGTCGTGGCTGAGTACGACGTTGGGTGCCAGTTGACGGATGGTGAGGGCAACTGAATCGACCATCTCCGAACGATGAGGGAGCTCTCCGTCGACTGCGCCCATGAAGCGCACTTCGCCCGTGGCGCCGAGTCGACGCGCTGCTTCACGTTGTTCCTCTTGGCGGCGTTGCACCAAGAGCGTCGTGTCGGCACTGACATCCCACGTGCCTTTTGATCCGTCGGTCAGCACAAGATGATGGATTGTCGCGCCGGCAGCAGCCCACTTGGCGAGAGTGCCACCGCAGCCGAACTCGACGTCATCTGGGTGAGCGCCAATCGCGAGAGCGACTCGAGGTGTGTTCAGGTCGCGTGTCCATTCACTGAATCGCACATGGGAGAAATCGACTGGTGGCTGTCCTGGTTCGTTCGCACTCATGTTGCACTCCGTGAATTCAATTCCTTCAAGTCATCTGCGGTGTCGAGGTCGAGCGCAAGCTCGGCATCGTCGAGGCAGCGATAGTCAAGCCCCGACTCTTCCAAGTGACGTCGATGCAACAGAAAGCTTCCTGGCCCGTACGACGTGCGAAACGGAGAAGTGGCTGGCATGGAAACGACATTTGTTCCGTCTCCGTGGCGATCAGCAACGAGGGTGACGATGCCCGGTGCAACCACATGTGTGAACGTGCGCACGAGTGGTAGGTCGCTATGTGCGACGACAATGTGCTCGGCTCCGTCGTTGCTCGCAGCATGGCGGCCTGCATCGACTGCAGCATTGAGCCCTGTCACGTCGGGACGTACCACCGCGCACCCGAGGGATCGCGCCCACGCCATGACGTCTGGATCGTCGCACACGACATGGACACGCCAGTCACCGGCTGCGGCCACGACACGCTCTGCACATGCTCGCGCAAGATCGCACCGCTCATTTTCCGTGAGAACGGTTGCGAGGCGTCCCTTGGCAAAAGTGAATGACTTCACTGGAACAACTAGGTCTACTCGCACGAAGAACGAGCCTACGAATAGGTGTGGAGAGATGGCGTAGCCTGACCTCATGTCATTGACTGGTCCTCATGTCATCGACCGGTAGTGCGGGGGGCGCACTCCGCGTCGGTGTCGTCGGGGCCGGCTCTTGGGGCACCACAGTTGCCTCGCTCACCGCTATGAATGCGCCCACCACCCTCTGGGCTCGTCGATCACACACTGCAGATGCCATCAACTCGACGCATCGCAACCCTGAGTATCTCGGCGACCTCCAGATCAACGAGGCCGTCATCGCGACTGCGTCGCTGATGGAGTGTGTGGGAACTGCCGATGTGGTGGTGATGGCTGTCCCGTCACATGGTTTCCGAGAAGTCCTCGGCAATGCTGCTGCCCATGTGCGGCCTGGTGTGCCGATCGTCAGTTTGTCCAAAGGCCTCGAGGCCGGAACATTGGCTCGAATGACAGAGGTCGTGCGATCTGTCCTTCCGCATCACCCGGTGGCTGTGCTCACCGGACCGAATCTCGCGCGAGAGATTGCGGGGGGTCAGCCTGCTGCAAGCGTCATCGCAACTACTGACGCGTCGATGGGGGCGACACTTCAATCACTGTTCGCTACACCGATGTTCCGCGTGTACACGAACCCCGACATCGTCGGCTGCGAGATTGCAGGAGTCGTCAAGAACGTGATCGCCATCGCTGCGGGAATTGCTCGCGGGATGGGATTCGGAGAGAACACCTTGGCGACGCTCATCACCCGTGGTCTCGCTGAAATCTCGCGACTAGCGATGGCAATGGGGGCAAAACCACTCACGCTCGCCGGTCTTGCCGGCATGGGTGATCTCATCGCGACGTGTTCGTCGACGCAAAGTCGGAACATGTCCGTCGGTATGCGACTAGGGAGAGGTGAGACTCTCGAACAGATCACCGCTTCGATGAACATGGTTGCCGAAGGAGTGAAGAGCAGTCCGTCGGTGCTCGAACTTGCGTCACGTCACGGAGTGTCCATGCCGATCACCGAACAAGTCGTGTCTGTGTGTCGCGATGGTGTGTCAGCTGCAGATGCGCTCATCAAGCTGATGACGCGCAGCTCAAAGTCAGAATTCGAATGAGACGTAGATGAAGAACTTCCTCAAGCGCCCTAAACATCGTGTCGCCACGTCAATCAGTGGAAAACACATCGGTGTTCGTGGTGCCACGTGGCGGGGTCGTGTCGACGCCGGCGGAGTATTGCACCCGTCCGATGGGTCTGCTCACACGTCGTGGCAGATCGCCGCCGCCGACAATTGGCACGATCCGTCGCGCGAGCCGAGCACGAGACAGAAGTGGTACGCCGGTACTCCAGTGGTGGAAACGCGTGTGCGAGTGCCAGGAGGCGACGTCGCCGTCCGCATGTTCTGCGTCGCAGACATGGGTGGTGTGACTGTGTGGGAATTCGAGAATGAATCATCGTCGCCCGTCGTCGTTGGCTTCTCGCGGTCCGATGTGCTCACGTCGGTGCCGTCGTCGCCACCGCTCGGCACTGACTTGCCGCAAGGATCCATCGCGCTTCCTCTCGGGCACCGCGGAACCACGAGAGTCGGACTCCTTCATTCGCGCCCCCACACCGGTCAACTGCCAGACGATGTGCCTCGAGCACCGGCAGTCGTGCGGGGGTGGGAGGCCGCTGCGGAAGTTCCATCGCGATTGTTGCTACCTGAACATTCGCTCACATCTCGCATCGTCGAGTTTCGCACGCAACTGCTACTCAGCGAAGCGGACCTCGACGCTTCACCACATGCGTCACTCGAGTTGCTACGTCTCGGTGAAGTGAACGAGGACTGGGCACTCGGCTTGTCACGTATCGCCGAAGACACGATCGTTGCTCAACGTCGACGTGCCGTCCTTGCTTGGGACGCACCGTGGTTGCTCACGAATATTGCCGCACTCTCGACTCGACTGGGCGACGAGACGTTGGCAGGCGACGTGGTCGCAGCAATGTTGCGGTTAGCTGACCGAGACATTGAATCGCCTCCTCTCGAAGTGGACGAGCCGTCACAGGTCGTGGCGTGGGCCGAATCACATCTCGTGCGACCCTCGCTTGCCGGAGGACGATGCACTGTGTTCCCCGAAGGCATTCCGCGTATGTGGTGGGGTCAGAACTTCGAGTGGCATCGCATTGCAGCAGACACAGCACGCACGATGTCTGGTGCAGTCCGATGGCACGGATCGCGGCCTGCGCTGCTGTGGGAGACATCTGGGCCAGCCGGACTCGTCATCGATGCGTCACACGGTGACAACACATGGCACACGACGCAAGCGTCAGGCGAGACATTGCTTCCCGAACCAGAACCAGTCAGCGACGGTCTCGCTGATGTGGTTTCTGACTGAGGGCCATGACCACGACTCGGCGTATTGCTCCGCCGACACTTGACATCGAAAATCAGTTGTTCGCAAGTGGACATGTCACTGTTGCGGGTATCGATGAAGTGGGGCGGGGAGCAATCGCAGGGCCGGTGTGTGTGGGGGTGGTTGTCGTCACGGCTACATGCGGCGACATTCCGAATGGTCTCACTGACAGCAAGTTGTTGAGTGCAAAACGCAGAGAAGAGCTGTGTCAACCGCTGACTGAGTGGGCGCATGCGGCATCACTCGGGTGGGCAAGTGCCGGGGAAATCGATGCGCACGGCATCGTTCCTGCGTTGCGACTCGCGGCAGAAAGAGCGCTCTCGTCGCTCTCTGTCTCACCGACTGCAGTGGTGTTGGACGGCTCGCATGACTGGCTTCGTCGTGCGAAGCGAGTGAACTCTGTAGATGCTCTGGCCTTCACCGGTGAAGTGGTGGTGCTACCAAAAGCCGATCAACGTTGTGCGAGTGTCAGCGCAGCGAGTGTCTTGGCGAAAGTTCGCCGCGATGCACTGATGGCAGAGTTGTCAGCAGTGCATCCCGAGTACGGATGGGCGGGCAACAAAGGTTATGGCTCGGCTTCTCACCGCGAAGCGATTGCTTCGCTCGGGCCGACTGAGCACCATCGTGTCAGTTGGAACTTGGTGTGAAGAGGTCGTTGCGCCTGCTCAGTTGACGCGCATCTGATTGAACGGGGTGTTCGAGTCGATGCCGGCATCTTTCGGTAATCCGAGCACTCGTTCTCCGACGATGTTGCGCATCACTTCGTCGGAGCCTCCGGCGATGCGAAGACCAGGTGTACCAAGCACAAGGCCACCCCACGCGTATGTTCCCCATTCGCCGGTGTCGGCCTGGATTTTTGCGCCGAGAACCTTCGACACGAAAGCTCCGAGACGTGTCTGGTTAGCGGTGAGGGCCATCTTTGCGATGGACATCTCGGGCCCGGGTGTCTGACCCGCACGAACCTTCGCCATCGCGCGCGTGTTGGTGAGCGACGCCACCTTGTATCGACCCCAGATGTCGGCGAGCTCGTTGCGCACGATAGGGTCGTTGTCGAGTCCGTAATGGCGCAACATGGCGACGATGCGGTCAAAGATCGCCTTGTCACCGCCGCCAGAACCACCACCGTTGACGCCAATCGACGCTCGTTCGTTCATGAGAGTCGTGAGTGCGACGTTCCAGCCATTGTTGACATCTCCGAGGCGATGGTCGTCGCGAACGCGAACTTCGTTGAAGAACACCTCGTTGAAGCCCGTGCCACCGTTCATCTGCTTCAGCGGACGAATTTCAATGTTCGGGTCGTGCATGTCCACGATGAAACCGGTGAGGCCCTTGTGCTTCGGCAACGACGGATCGGTACGGCAGATCACTTCGCCGATGTCGCTGTAATGCGCACCAGATGTCCACACTTTCTGACCCGTGATGATCCATTCGTCACCGTCGCGCTCGGCTTTGGTGGTGAGCGATGCGAGGTCTGATCCGGCGCCAGGCTCCGAGAACAACTGACATCCGATGATGTCGCCGCGCCACATCTTCTTCAGGTACAACTCTTTCGCCAATTCGGTCGCATGCGCGAGAATCGTCGGCGCGACCATTCCGAGACCGATACCAAAGCAGCTCTGACCCGGTACTCGGTATTGCGCCTCTAGTTGGCCGTAGAGACGGTCATATGCCGCGGGCAATTCGCGACCACCGAGGGAACGCGGACCGGTGACCCAGCCGAAGCCCGCATCGAACTTTTTTTGTCGCCATGCTTTGGCAAGTTCGACACCTTTCAACTCGTTGTCACGTGAGCGCTCTTCACCACCGAACGGCGACTCTGAACCTTCGCCCCATACGAAAGCCTTCTCGGGTGGACGCTTCTCAGCATTTGCGTCGAGGAAATCGAGCGCTTCCTTCTCGAACACTTCAAGGGTGATGTCAGCCATGGATGTCACGGTACTTGTCCTTTTTCGCGCTGGCGAAGCCGTGCTCGTACAGGCTGCTCAACTAGCCTTTGAGCGATGGGTCAGCCGGTAGCAGTCGAACACAAGCCAGGCACAGACGCGCAGGTGCTGCGTTTCGAGACCAACCGTTCGCTCACAGGACAGGGCCACGAGCGCTTTGCGTCCATCGGCCAGGCCACCGGCGATCGCCCCGCTGCTGCTGTCGCGCGTCGGTTGTTCGAGTCAGGTCAGGTGCAGGCGGTACACGTGTTCTCGAATGTCATCACGGCTTATCTCAACCCTGGGGCGAGCTCGGCGGGATTGTCAGACATCGTCCGTGATCTGTACCAGTACTGGAAGCCCGGCATGACCCCGCCGAGCGAAGCAGAGTTGATGGCCCAGGTCGAGGCTCCCGCAGAGGCAACTTCAGCTGCCACCGGAGACGGGGCAGGGGCCGTCGTCGTTGATTCGCGGGTACCGGCACATCTTCTAGAGCGCAGTCGACTCGCACGCGAACGGTGGATGGCCAACAACGGCTGAAACCTTTTCCAGATTGTTCACAGCACAATCACGCATGATTGTCTGACCATTCGTACGGTGGGCAACGTGGTGGACACTGGATTGACTCGAATCAGCCTGCAAGAGGCTGCTGCCCAGTTGGGCGTTCATTACATGACCGCGTACCGCTATATGCGCCAGGGTCAGCTTCACGCCACCAAAGTTGGCGGTGTGTGGCAAGTCGACATTGCGGATCTGGAGCAGTTCAAGGCAGCTCAAGCGGCCCCTCCGGTAGCGAGCGGGCCAGGCAGTGGTCGCAAGAGCGCCCCATGGAGCCAGCGACTCGAAGCGCGTCTGCTTGCTGGGGACGGAACTGGTGCGTGGTCGGTGGTCGAGTCAGCGATCGACAGCGGAACCGACGTGGACGAGGTGTATCTAGACGTCATTGCTCCCGCATTGGTGTCGATAGGTGCGCAGTGGAAGCGCGGCGAGATCGACATCTTTGTCGAGCATCGTGCAACTGGAATCGCCACTCGCCTCGTTGGTCAGCTAGGTGCTCGCTGTGCGCGACGTGGTCGCACCAAAGGAACAGTCGTCCTTGGTGGACCACAAGGTGAGACACATGCGCTCGCAGTGTCCATGCTCGCCGATGTCATTCGTCTGTCTGGTTACGAGGTGTTCGACCTTGGGGCTGACACTCCGGCAGATTCCTTCGTGAGTGCCGTGCGCAACGTGGACAGCCTCGTTGCGGTCGGTGTCAGTTGTTTCACCGACTTGTCGAAAGACAGCGCGCAAGAGGCGATAGCCAGTCTCCGTGAAGTCATCGATGAATCCGTGGTGGTGTTTCTTGGCGGAGCCTCCATTCCTGATCTAGAGACCGCACAGTCCCTCGGTGCCGACGAGTGGGCGAGAGACGCCCGTGACTTCGTGGAGACCCTCGAGCGGGTGCTGAA